>DASXYS010000075.1:0-6816 GCA_036502365.1 Amycolatopsis sp. | reverse complement strand
CGGGCGGGGTTCTCGGGACGCAGCAGGGTGTTGTCCGGAACGGCGAACATGGAACTGTCCTCACAGAAGGAAAGAAGAGAAGAGCTGGGCCGGGGCGGGGTTCACCGACAACAGCGGCACGACGCGCCCATGACGGGGCGGGGGTCACAGGACCCCGGCCACACAGTCATCAGGCACATCGACATGTCGTACAGCGAACCAGCGCCACCGGCCCCGGTCAACCCGTCCCACCCCTTGGACCGGGAAACTGCTCGTGAGTGGCGACGACGGTTCTAACCGGCATGAACACTCACGAGCAGTTCAGCTCCACTCGTGTTTCTGCGACCGTCCCAGCAGTTCGGCGCCCGCCTGGCGAGGGTCGACGCCCTCGTGACAGACGCGGTGCATGGCGTCCGTGATGGGCATGTCGACACCCAGCCCCTGGGCCAGCGCGCGGATCGACGAGCAGGACGCGACGCCCTCGGCCACCTGACCACCGGCCGCGGCCTGCGCCTGTTCCAGCGTGTCGCCCCGGCCCAGCCGTTCGCCGAACGTGCGGTTGCGCGACAGCGGCGACGAGCAGGTCGCCACCAGGTCGCCGAGTCCGGCGAGGCCCGCGAACGTCAGCGGGTCCGCGCCGAGTTTCGTGCCGAGGCGCGCCATCTCCGCCAGCCCGCGGGTGATCAGCGTCGCCATCGTGTTGGCGCCCAGGCCCATGCCCGCGGCCATGCCGCAGCTGAGCGCGATCACGTTCTTGCACGCCCCGCCCAGCTCGCAGCCGACCACGTCGGTGTTGGTGTAGGGCCGGAAGTACTGGTTGGAACTGGCCCGCTGCACCGCCATCGCGCGCTCGTGGTCGGCGCAGGCGAGCACCGCCGCGGCCGGCTGGGACGCGGCGATCTCCCGCGCCAGGTTCGGCCCCGACACCACCACGATCTCGTCCGCGGGCACCTGCGCCAGCTCCGCGATGACCTCGCTCATCCGCTTAAGCGTGCCCAGCTCGACGCCCTTGGCGAGGCTCACCAGGATCGCCTCGCGCGGCAGCAGCGGCTGCCACGCGGTAAGGTTCGCGCGGAGGCTCTGGCTCGGCACGCCCAGGACGACGGCCTGGGCGCCGTCCAGCGCCGCAGCGGCGTCCGCCGTCGCCGTGATGCGCTCGGGCAGGCGGACGCCGGGCAGGTACGAGGAGTTCGCGTGTGCCGAGCGGATTTCCTCGGCGACGGACTCCCGGCGTGCCCACAGGGTCACGTCCCGGCCGGCGTCGCCGAGCACCTTCGCGAACGCGGTGCCCCACGAGCCGGCCCCGAGCACGGTGACCCGTTGGACGTCGGTGGCGAAGGCGGCCATCAGGCGCCGTCCGCCGGCTTCTTCGAGGGCGGCTCCTCGTGCCGGATCTCCGCCAGCAGCCGGGTGACCTCGTCCATCATCAGCGCGGTCACCTCACGCAGCGTCGAGGCGCTGCGCGGATTCGCGCCCTCGTAGGCCGACAGGTCGATCGGGTCGCCGACCAGGTGCGTCACGGTCTTGCGCGGCAGCGGCGTGAACTTCTTCGTGTAGCCGTTGAAAATCTCGTTCGTGCCCCAGCGCGCGATCGGGATCACCGGGACGTCGTTCTGCAGCGCCAGCCGCGCGACGCCGGTGAACGCCTCCTTCGGCCAGCCCGCCGGGTCCTTCGTGATGGTGCCCTCGGGGTAGATGACGATGATCTTGCCCTCGTCCAGCGCCTCGTGCGCGGCCTTGAGGCTGTCACCGGCCGCGCTCGAACCGCGCGAAACCGGGATCTGCCCCGAGCCGTCCACGATTTTCCCGAGCACCGGGACATGGCGCAGGCTCTCCTTGAGGAAGAACCGCGGGACCCGCTTGAGCCGGTGCACGAACACCGCGTCGACCACGGGGTCGAGGTGCGAGATGTGGTTCAGCACCAGCACCGCCGGGCCTTGCCGCGGCACCTTCTCCGTACCGATCTGGACCCGCTTGCCGATCGCCGTCAACGGGTAGAACACAGCGGCGGCCAGTCCCACCCAGAAGCCGCCCTTCTCACGCCGTGTCAATGTCTCCTCCTCGAGCTAGCACTCCTGCTGATCCTGCCGCGCGCCGGTTCACGCAGTCCAGGGAGGGTGTGCTCACCACGGGCGGCGGCGGTTTCGGGTAAAGATGGACGGGTGGACGTGGACCTGATCGTGCCGTTGAAGCACCCGCGCGACGGCAAGTCGCGGCTGCGCGGCGCACTCGCCGACGAACGGCACCCCGACCTGGTACTGGCGCTGGCCTACGACACGCTGGCGGCGGTGGCGTCGGCCGCGCATGTCCGGCGGGTGCTGGTGGTCGCGGCCGACCCGGCGGCGGTGTCCGAATTGGCCGCACTCGGCGCGGAGATCGTGCCCGAGCCGGAGGTGCCCGGCCTCAACGAGGCGCTCCGGCACGGCGAGGCACTGCTGCGGGCGGGCTCACCCGGCGGGGTGATCGGCGCGTTGCAGGCCGACCTGCCCGCCTTGCGCCCTGCCGATCTGTCCACGGCGCTGGGCGAAGCGGCGGGACGGCGCGCGTTCGTCGCCGACCGGCAAGGCACCGGCACGACGCTGCTGCTGTCGGCGCCCGGCGCGCCGCTCGACCCGCGCTTCGGGGTCGGCTCCGCGGGCCTGCACACCCGCTCCGGT
Source organism: Amycolatopsis sp. (assembly GCA_036502365.1). Classification (GTDB taxonomy): domain Bacteria; phylum Actinomycetota; class Actinomycetes; order Mycobacteriales; family Pseudonocardiaceae; genus Amycolatopsis. The sequence continues at coordinate 4,180 of DASXYS010000075.1, read as the reverse complement.
GCCACCCCGCTGGCCGGCGGGCTGGTGTCGCTGCGCAGCGACGTGGACACTCCCGAGGACCTCGGGCACGCCTGTTCACTCGGTGTCGGTGAGCGCACCGCGGCGGTGCTGGGGACGGCCTGCGTGCCGCTGGGCTGAGCTGTTCATTTGACCTTCACCGCGGTCTGCGCAATCAGTAGCTTTGTAGTGAACAATGGGCCTCGTGAGCACAGACGACGGCAGCACTCCAGCCCGTAGCGGCCAGCAGGCCCGGCGACGCGGGACCAGCCCGGCGAAGCCGGCCGCGAAGGACCCCGCTCCCCGCCGGAGCTCGGCCGCCGGGAAGACGGGCACCGGCCAGGCGGCCGTGGGCCCGGGTTCGGCGAAGGCGACGCCCGCGCGCGCTGCCACGGCCAGAGCCGCTGTCTCCGCCGCCGCCCGGAAGACGGCCACGGATGCTTCCGCGTCGAAGAGCGAGCACAAGAACACGCCGTCGAAGTCCGCCGCGCTGCGGGCTTCGGCTTCGAAGCCCGCGACACCGAAGAGCCGCGCGTCGAAGAACCCGGGCAGCAAGAACGCGGGGAGCAAGACCGCGCTCGCGAAGATCACCGCCCGCGCTTCCGCGGCGAGTGCGGCCGCGCGGGAGGCCTCGGGTGAGGAGTTCCGCGCCGTGCCGTCCGCGCCGCCTGCCGTCACCTCGACTGTGCCGACCGCGGTGGAGACCCTGCCCGACGACCGGTACTTCAACCGGGAGCTCTCCTGGCAGGACTTCAACGCGCGGGTGCTCGCGCTGGCCGAGGACGAGTCGCAGGCCTTGCTCGAACGGGCGAAGTTCCTGGCCATTTTCGCGTCCAATTTGGACGAGTTCTACATGGTCCGGGTGGCCGGCCTGAAGCGCCGCGACGAGACGGGCCTGCCGGTGCGCAGCGCGGACGGGCTCACCCCGCGCGAGCAGCTCGACTACATCGCCAAGCGCAACCAGGATCTGGTGGAGCGGCACACCGCCGCGTTCGAGGAGCACCTGCGCCCGGAGCTGGCGGAGCAGGACATCCGGATCGTCGGCTGGACCGACCTGGCCGGGGTCGACCAGCTGCGGCTGTCCAGCTACTTCTCCGAGCAGATCTTCCCGGTGCTCACACCGCTCGCGGTCGACCCGGCGCACCCGTTCCCGTACATCTCCGGGCTGTCGCTGAACCTCGCCGTGACGGTGCGCGACCCGCAGGGCGGGACCGAGCGCTTCGCCCGCGTGAAGGTGCCCAGCAACGTGCCGCGGCTGATGCGGGTGGAACAGGAACGGACCAGCCGCACGGCGACGTTCCTGCCGCTCGAAGAACTCATCGCCGCGCACCTCGGCGAGCTGTTCACCGGCATGGAGGTGCTTGAGCACCACATCTTCCGCGTCACCCGCAACGCCGACTTCGAGGTCGAAGAAGACCGCGACGAGGACCTCCTGCAGGCACTGGAGCGAGAGCTGGCGCAGCGCCGGTTCGGCCCGCCGGTTCGGCTCGAGGTGGCGCAGGACATGAGCGAGCACATGCTCGAACTGCTGCTGCGCGAGCTGGAGGTGGACCCGGCCGACGTCGTCGAGGTGCCCGGCCTGCTCGACCTGACCTGCCTGTTCCAGCTGTCCGGTGTGGACCGCAAGGAGCTCAAGGACCGGCCGTTCGTGCCGGCGACGCACCCGGCGTTCGGTGAGCGCGAGACGCCGAAGAGCGTGTTCGCGACGCTGCGCGAGGGCGACGTGCTGGTGCACCACCCGTACGACTCGTTCTCCACGAGCGTGCAGCGCTTCATCGAGCAGGCGGCGGCCGACTCGAAGGTGCTGGCGATCAAGCAGACGCTGTACCGCACCTCGGGCGACTCCCCGATCGTCGACGCGCTGATCGACGCCGCCGAGGCCGGCAAGCAGGTCGTCGCGCTGGTGGAGATCAAGGCGCGCTTCGACGAGCAGGCCAACATCGCCTGGGCGCGCACGCTGGAGCGCGCGGGTGTGCACGTGGTGTACGGCCTCGTGGGCCTGAAGACGCACTGCAAGGTCTCGATGGTGGTGCGGCAGGAAGGCGCCACGATCCGCCGCTACTGCCACATCGGCACCGGCAACTACAACCCGAAGACCGCGCGCCTGTACGAAGATCTCGGCCTGCTGACGGCGGACCCGAGCGTCGGCGCGGACATCACCGACCTGTTCAACGTCCTCACCGGCTACTCGCGCCAGGACACCTACCGGACGCTGCTCACCTCGCCGCACGGCATCCGCCGCGGCATCGTGCGGGCGATCGGCGAGGAGATCGAGCTGGCCCGCGCCGGGCAGCGGGCCGGGATCCGGATCAAGTGCAACTCGCTGGTCGACGAGCAGGTGATCGACGCGCTGTACCACGCGTCCCAGGCCGGTGTGCAGGTCGACGTGGTGGTGCGCGGGATCTGCGCGCTGAAGCCGGGAGTGCCGGGGCTGAGCGAAAACATCCGCGTCCGGTCGATCCTCGGCCGGTTCCTGGAGCACTCGCGGGTGTTCCACTTCCGCGCCGGCGGCACGCACTGGATCGGCAGCGCGGACATGATGCACCGCAACCTGGACCGCCGGATCGAAGCGCTGGTGCGGGTCAAGGACCCGAAGCTGACGCAGCAGCTGGACGCCGTGCTCGACTCGGCGCTCGACCCGACCACGCGCTGCTGGGTGCTTTCGGCCACCGGCGAGTGGCAGCCGTTCCCCGCCGCGGGCTCGCAGGTTCGCGACCACCAGACCGAACTGGCGAAGCTGCACGGAGCCGCCGGATGAGCCCGGACGTCCGGGCGGCCGGTGCCGTGCTGTGGCGCGGCGCCGGTGACGCGTTCGAGGTGGCGCTGGTGCACCGTCCGCGGTACGACGACTGGTCGCTGCCCAAGGGCAAGGTCGACCCCGGCGAGACGATCGCCGCCACCGCCGTCCGCGAGATCCGTGAGGAGACGGGCTTTCACGCCGTGCTGGGCCGGTACGTCGCGCAGACCGCGTACGACGTGCCCGCCCGCCACGGCGACGGGGTGCTGAAAAAGACGGTCGACTATTTCAGCGGCGAAGCCGTGTCCGGCTCCTTCGAGCCCAACGACGAGGTCGACGAGCTGCGCTGGCTCGACCCGTCGGCGGCGGAGCGGCTGCTGACGCGGGACACCGACGTCCGGGTGCTGCGGGAGTTCTGCGCGCTGCCGCCGTCGTCGACCACCGTCCTGCTGGTGCGCCACGCGAAGGCGGGCAAGCGCGAGGACTGGACCGGCGACGACGACCTGCGTCCGCTGTCCGACGCCGGGCAGCGCCAGGCCGAAGCCCTGCGCGCGCTGGTGCCGTTGTTCGGCGCGGACCGCGTGCTGTCCGCGCCACGGCTGCGATGCGTGCAAACGGTGGCCGGCGTCGCGGAGGACCTCGGCGTCGACGTGCGGCACGAGCACCTGCTGTCGGAAGAGGGTTACTGGCCCGACCCGGTCCTCGGCATCGCCCGCCTGCTCGCGATCGCGGGCGACGGCGGCACTCCCCTGGTGAGCAGCCAGGGCGGGGTGATCCCGGACCTGATCAGCGCGCTGGCCGACCGCGACGGCATCGAGCTGACGGCCTCCCGCGGCGGTGTGGTGCCCAGCAAGAAGGGCTCGCTGTGGGTGCTGACCTTCCGTCCGCCGTCGGGCAGCACCGGCCCGGAACTGATGAGCGCCGACTATTACCCGAGCGCACTGCCTTCCCCGGCGCCCTCGCACTCGTAGCCGCCCTGACCGGAAACGTACGTTCCTCCATTGTGGAGGCCCCCGGATTCGGCGCCGGCGAAGATCGGCAATAGCGCAAACGCCTCCCGGGCGCCTTTGCGAAGCCGCCTGATTTACCCGGGCAATTCGATAGAGGTCAGCGCTTAACTGTTGCGCTTCGCGAGTTGTTGTCCACCGCCACCTGCCGATCATTGCGCCACTCGGGGGACAGCGTCGTCTCGGTCGGCACTCCCGCCCACGATGGCCGCTGAGCGACGTTGTCCCCGCGCACCTCTCGCAGGGACCTTCCCTCGGACCACGGCTCGCTGGAGGGCTTTCAGGCCGCAGCAGCGCGCCGTCCCGAGAGCGGCGACCGGCGCGGAACACCCAGCCACAGACACCTGACGGTGACCCTCACTCGTCCGACCGGGTGGCCCCGATCCCACCACCGGCGGGGACTTTCCCGGCCAGGCCACAGGGAGTACGGCTCCGCGGG
>DASXYS010000074.1:0-12974 GCA_036502365.1 Amycolatopsis sp. | reverse complement strand
CCCGACGGCAGCCGGGTGGTCTACGTGCTCCCCACCGCCGATGTCGAGGCTGACCGTGTCACCCGGGCGTTGTGGCAGGTGGGCGTCCGGTCCGGGCAGCCTCGCCGGCTGACGCGCGGGGAGGCCGACGTCGCCCCGGCGTGGTCGCCCGATGGCACCCAGCTGGCGTTCCTGCGGGCGCAGGACGGCGTTTCGCAGCTCTGGCTCCTGCCCGCGGACGGCGGCGAGCCCGAGCAGCTGACCCGTCTGCCGCTCGGCGCCGGCCGTCCGGTGTGGAGCCCGGACGGCACCCGGATCGCGTTCGCCGCCGGCGTCGACCTGGAGGCCGGCGAGAACGAAGACGACGCGGCGCGGACCCGCCGGGCGGACGCCCCGATGGTGCTGGATCGCTTGGGCCACAAGGCCGACGGCGCCGGGCGGTTGCGTTCGCTGCGCAGTCACCTGCACGTCTTGGACGTCACCGCGAAGAAGGTCCGCCGGCTCACCGAAGGCGACTGGCACGCGGGCGACCCGGCCTGGTCCCCGGACGGCCGCAAGCTCGCCTTCGCCGCGGCCACCGCGCCGGACGCCGACCTCGTCGCGCGCCAACCGGTGTACACAGTGGACGCTGACGGCCCCGCGGCCGTGCCGGTTCTCATCGGTCTCGAGGAAGGCGTCGGCGTGACCGCCGAATGGCTCGCCGACGGTTCGGGACTGCTCGTGATCGGCGCGGAAACTGACGCCACCGGGCACCTGCACCTGCTGCGCCTGCCGTTCGACGGACCGCCGGCCGAACTCGCGGCCTCCCTCGACCGCAACCTGATGCCCGGCGGGCCCGCGTACCCCGGCGCGTTGCCGCAGCTCACGAACGAGGGCCGGGACGTGCTGTTCTGCGTCCGCGACCGCGGCTGCACCCACCTCTACTCGGTCCCGGTCGACGACGGCGACCGGCCGCGCCCGGTGGTCACCGGCGCCGGGCGGACCGTGGGCGGCCTGTCCGTCGCGGGCGGGACCGCCGCGATGGTGCTGACCACCCCGGGCTCGTACGGCGAGGTCGTCGCCGTCGACCTCGCCACCGGCACGGAGACGGTGCTGACCCGGCACGGGCTCGAGGACGTCGAGCTGTTCCAGCGCGAGGAGCGCGAGTTCACCATCTCCGACGGCACCGTGGTCCAGGGCTGGCTGATGCGCGACCCCGCCGTCGAGGGGCCCGGGCCGCTGCTGCTCGACATCCACGGCGGGCCGCACGGCGCGTGGAGCGCGGTCGCCGACCCGATCCGCCTCTACCACCAGGAACTCGTCGCCCGCGGTTGGACGGTGCTGCTGCTGAACCCGCGCGCGAGCGACGGCTACGGCGAGGCGTTCCACAACGCCGCCCTCGGCGCGTGGGGCGTGGCCGACGCGAAGGATCTCTTGGAGCCGCTGGACACTCTCGTCGCCGAGGGCGTCGCCGACCCGGCGCGGCTCGCTGTCACCGGCTACAGCTACGGCGGCTACCTGACCTGCTACCTCACCAGCCGCGACAGCCGGTTCGCCGCGGCCGTGGCCGGCGGCGGGTTCAGCGACCTGACCAGCGCGGCCGGCACCTCCGACGCCGGGCACCTGTTCAGCGAGTACGAGTGGGGCGGGCAGCCGTGGACCGGCGGCCCGGACCTGGCGGAGATGTCGCCGTACACGAAGGTCGCCGATGTGCGGACGCCGACGCTGATCCTCCACGGCGACAACGACTTGCGCTGCCCGGTCGGGCAGGCCGAGCAGTGGCACACGGCCCTGCGCGAGCGCGGGGTGCCGACCCGGCTGGTGATCTACCCCGGCGCCGGCCACCTGTTCGTCCTCGAAGGCTCGCTCTCGCACCGGCTCGACTTCAACCGCCGCGTCGTCGACTGGGTCGAGCAGTACGCCGGTGCCCCGGAAGGCCCGCGGCGGCCGCGGATCGACGCCGCCCACTGGCAGCGCCGGCTCTCCGAGCTGGCTCGGCGGCACGGGGTTCCCGGGGCGCAGCTGGGCATCCTGCGGCTGCGCCCGGGCGGCGAGGACGAGCTGGTCGAGGCCGCCCACGGGGTGCTCAGTACCGCCACCGGCGTCGAGACGACCACCGGCTCGGTCTTCCAGATCGGCTCGATTTCCAAGGTGTGGACGACAACTCTGGTGCTGCAACTCGTCGAGGAGGGCCTGCTGGATCTCGACGCGCCGCTCACCGACGTGCTGCCGGAACTGCGCCTGGTCGACCCCGCGGCGGCCAAGGAGGTGACCATGCGGCACCTGCTCACGCACACGAGCGGCATCGATGGCGACGTGATCACCGACACCGGCCGCGGCGACGACTGCCTCGAGAAGTACGTCGCCCTGCTGGCCGAGGTGCCGCAGAACCATCCGCTCGGAGCCACCTGGTCCTACTGCAACTCCGGGTTTTCCTTGGCCGGGCGGGTGATCGAGCAGCTCGCCGGGTCCACATGGGACACCGTGCTGCGCGAGCGGCTGATCACCCCGTTGGCGCTGAAGCACACCGTCACGCTGCCGGAAGAGGCGTTGCTGCACCGCGCGGCCGTCGGGCATTTCGGGGACGACGAGCCGGAGCCCGCCCCGGTGTGGGGACTGCCGCGTTCGGCCGGGCCCGCCGGGCTGGTCACCGCGACGGCGGCGGACGTGCTCGGCTTCGCACGCCTGCACCTGACCGGCGGGCTGGCCCCGGACGGCACCCGCGTGCTGAGCGAGGAGAGCGCCGCGGCGATGGCCGCGTTCCAGACCGACCTGCCCGACAAACATGCGTTCGGCGATTCGTGGGGCCTCGGCTGGATCCGGTACGGCTGGGACGGCCACCGGCTGATCGGGCACGACGGCAACACCATCGGCCAGTCGGCGTTCCTGCGGCTGCTGCCCGAGCAGGGCCTCGCCGTCGCGCTGCTCACCAACGGCGGCCGCCCCCGCGACCTCTACCAGGACCTCTACCGCGAGGTCTTCGCCGAACTGGCGGACGTCGAGATGCCGGTGCCGCTCGCGCCGCCCGCGGAGCCGGTGACCGTTGACTTCGAGCCGTTTCTGGGCACGTACGAGCGGGCCGGCGCGCTGGTGGAGGTGTTCCGCGGCGAGGACGGGGCGCGGCTGCGCCACACCGTCACCGGCGCGCTTGCCGAAATGCTGCCGGAAAAGGTGCAGGAATACGCGCTGGTGCCGGTCGAACCGGGTCTGTTCGTGGTCCGGTCCACGGTGGGCCGGGGCTGGCTCCCGGTCACCTTCTACGCATTGGCCACCGGCGAGGAGTACCTCCACTTCGGCGGCCGCGCGACCCCGAAGGTTCGTTAGCCCGCCCGTGTACGCGCTGGGGGCCTTCCAACGCTTGCCCTAACGAGTGATTTCGGTGGACACTTTCAGTGAGCGAACATGTCACCTCGTAGTGACTTTCGGTCACTGTCGGTCAGACCAAGCCTGTGACCACCGGGTATCCGCAGGTCCGGCCGCGAATCCCTAGTGCCCCTAATCGACCGGGTGCCGAAGCCCCCTAGTGGTGCTCCGCAAAACCCGGGGTGGCCCCCGTTGGCCCCCAAGTTGCGCCGCCCTAAGTTCGTTCCGGAGCCACCGGCTCGTCGGCATGTCCGACGGTGCTGATCACGGTGCCGATCTCACAAATTGCCGATCTGTTGTCATTATCAGGAGAATTGAACTATGGGCCCGGTGCAGACGCTGCACGAATTCGCGTTGAATCTTCTCAGCGACCCGCAGGCACTGGCGGAGTACAACGCCAACCCGCAGGGCGTGCTGAACGGCGCCGGTCTGGGGGACCTGAGCGCGGCGGACGTCCACGACATCATGCCGCTGGTCATGGACACCGCGCCGCTGTCGGCCACCGGCTCGCCGGCCGCGTTCGCGACCGGTGACGTCACCGGCACGCTGGACCACGTCACCACCGCGGCCGCGCCCCAGGCGGAGGAAGCCGTCCACGCCGCCACCAGCGCCGTGCCGCCCCTCGACCTGAGCGGGGTCTTCGGCGCGGTCAGCGACATCGCCGACCAGACCGGCCTCAACACCGCCACGCACGGCGTCCTCGGCGACGTCTCCGGTGCCGTGGACAGCGTCGCCAGTGCCACCAGTGGCGTGCCGCTGGTCGGCCCGCTGGTCGACGCCGGCGCCATCGACCTGCAGCACACCGTCGGCGCGGTGGGCGACCACCTCTTCGACGGCAAGCTGGTCGGCAGCGCGGTCGACGCCACCACCAACCACCTCGGCGACGCCCTGCTGTGGAAGGCCGCGGTCAGCACCGTCGGCGCGCTGCCCGGTGTCGGCGGCCCGCTGGGCGGACTGGTCGAGGACGTCCGCGTCCAGGGCAGCGGCGTGCTCGGCGCGGTCAACGACGCCATCGGCTCCACGCCGGTCGGCGTCAACGCCGAGAACATCCAGGCGCACGGCGACTTCGGTGCCGCCGGTGACCTGACCGGCTCGCTGGACCACGCCGTTTCGGCGCTGCCGGTCGGCCTTCCGGCGCTGCCCGCGGTCCCGGCCCTCCCGGCGGTCCCGGGTGCCTCGGCTCCGGCTGTCCCGGGCTTGCCGGCCCTGCCCGCGGTTCCGGGCGTCCCGGCGCTGCCCGCGGTTCCGGGTCTCCCGGGTCTCCCGGCCACGCCGGACGTCTCGTCCACCGTCGGCTCGGTCACCCACACCCTCGCCGGTGCCACCTCGCACCTGCCGGTCGCCGGCGACGCGGTGAACCACGCGCTGGCCGCGGCCGGCGAGCACACCGACACGGGCCTCCGCAGCGACGCGGCGACCAGCGACCTCACCAGCACCTCGCACACCGGCGACCTGGTCAGCAACGTGGAAACCCACGCGCACGACCTGACCGCCGGCCTCGACCTGCACCACGGTGTCGAGGGCGCGCTGGGCGACCTGCACATCGGGCACTGAGGTCAGGGCCTGATTCCTGAGTTCGGGCATTGACCGCAGAACGGGCCCGGGCCTTCCGTAAGGGAGACCCGGGCCCGTTCTGTGTGTCAGCCTCAGCCGAGACGGCCCTGCCGGGCGCGGAATTCGTCCAGCTCACGCCGTTCGCGCTTGGTCGGGCGACCGGCGCCGCGTTCCCGCCGGGCGACGGGGACCGAGGCCTCCGGCGGCGGGGCCGGGGTCCGGTCGATCAGGCAGGTGGCGGCGTCCGGTGCGCCCACGCGTTTCTGGATCACCCGCGCGACCTCGACGATCCGGGTGTGCTGCCCGTTGCGCAGCCGCACCTCGTCGCCGGCCACCACGGACGTGGCGGGCTTGGCGGGCCGGTCGTTCACGCGGACGTGCCCGCCCCGGCACGCCGCGGCGGCGTCCGCGCGCGTCTTGGTCAGCCGCACCGCCCACAGCCACCGGTCCACTCGGGTCGATTCCACCTGTCCATGATGGCCCGTTTCCGTGCGCGGCGCGCCGCTGGGGCCGGACGGGTCTTCGGCGTCGTCAGGGACGCCGGCGCGGGTCGTGTGCGTCTGGAGGCGCAGTAGCCGTGCGCCGCCGGGCGAGGAGCTGGTCGAGGCGTTGCCAGGCGGGGCTGTCGATTCCGAGGAGGCACGACTCTCCGACGCCGGCAGCGGCGAAGCCGGGACCGAACTGGAACGGCTCCTCCGCGCAGAGTGATCAGGCCGGGCCGGCGATGGTGAGATCGGTGCGGTCGCCGGCGTCGAAGCGCACGAAGAACTGTTGCCCGACAAAGGGAAGCTCGAGCCGGGAGACGGTGTGGCGGGTCGTCGCGGTGAAGGCGGGGGCGCCGTCGGCCGGGGTGACCTGGAGGGTGAACTCGACCTTCGGGTTGTCGTTCGTGGTGATCCCCGTGTCGCGGAACGCGGTGACGATCGCGGTGCCGGGCACCCCGGTCCGCATCAGCCGCGTGCGCTTGCGTGAACTCCGGACCACCCCGCGCACCACCAGCAGGACGAGGCCGGCGATGACCACGACCTGGCCGCCGATCCACAGCGCGAGGTTCGCGTCGAAGCCGAAGTACAGCATCCCGCCGCCGCCGACGATGAGCAGCAGGCTGATCAGGCCCATCCTCGACACCCGTTCCCGCCCAGACCCGGTTCGCCACCGGGGTTTCGGGCCCGATGATAGAGGTGCCGGGCGAGCTTCGGAACACGTTGGCAGCGCGGCGAAAATGAACTTTCAGGCCCGGGCCCGCCGCAGCCCGGCGATCCGGCGGGAGATCGGGTCGAACTCGCTGATCTTCAGCGCGGCGAGCAGCCCGAACGACACCCCGGCGCCGACCAGCCCCTCCAGCGGCAGCCGGACGATGGCCTGCCAGCTGGCGCCGAGGGAGGCGGGCACCACGAGCCCGGCCAGGTACGCCGCGCCGGCGCCGAGCGCGCTGACCGCGGTGGTGACCAGGATGACGCGCAGGGCACGCCGGCTGCGCAGGTGGCCGAGCCGCACCCACAGCCAGACCTGCCCGACGACCGCGCCGATCACGTAGGTCGCGCCGTTGACCAGCATCGCTCCGAGCACGATGTGCTCGCGGTCGAGCAGGCCCTGGCAGAGGAACAGCATCGGGATCTTCACCGCGGTCATCACGATCATGATCAGGGTCGGCGTGCGGGCGTCCTTCATCGCGTAGAACACCCGCAGCTGCAACAGGACCATCGCGTACGGCAACAGGCCGAGCGCGGAGATGGCCAGGGTCTGGCCGAGGCGGTCGGCGTCGGCGAGCGTGCCCTTGCCCCAGGTGAAGATCGCAATCCCGATCGGTGTGCCGATCACCGCGAGGACGGCGGTGCAGGGCAGCAGCAGCACGGTGGAAAGCCGGGCGGCGTAAGAAAGATCGCCCACCAGGCGCGGGGTGTCGCCGTCGGCGGCGGCCCGGCTCATCCGCGGCATGAACGCGGTCAGCAGCGAAACGCCGATGACGCCGTAGGGAAGCTGGAAAAGCAGCCAGGCGTAGGTGTAGGCGGTGACGCCGCCGCCGGTGCCGCTGGTCAGGACGTTGGTGTTGACCACCAGCCCGATCTGGCTCACCCCGACGTAGCCCAGGATCCACGCGGCCAGCCCGCCGAACTCCTTCAGCCGCGGGTCGATGCCCCAGCGCCAGCGGAACCGGAAACCACTGCGCAGCAACGGCGGGATGAGGACAACGGCCTGGCAGACGATGCCGAGGGTCACGCCGAGTCCGAGCACCAGCAGCTTCGGGTCGCCCATCCGGACCGGGCTCAGGGAGATCTCGCCGGGCACCAGGTAGAACACGCCGAGGGTGACGAGCACAACGAGGTTGTTGAGCACCGGCGCCCAGGCCGGCGGGCCGAAGACGTTCTTGGCGTTCAGGATCGCGGCGAACAGCGCGAACAGGCCGTAGAAGAAGATCTGCGGCAGCACCAGGTAGCCCAGCGCGGTGGTCAGCGCGGGGCTGGTGTCGGGGGAGGAGCTGTCCACGTAAAGGAGGGTGAACAGCGGTGCGGCCGCGACGGCGCAGGCCGTGCCCAGCGCGAGCAGTACCAGCGCCATGGTGATCAGCCGTTGCGCGTACGCCTCGCCGCCGTCGGGGTCGTCGTGCGAGCGGACCAGCAACGGGATCACCACGCTGGACAGCACCCCGCCCAGCAGCAGTTCGAACACCATGTTCGGCAGGGTGTTGGCGATGTTGAACGAGTCGTTGACCACCCCGGTGCCGATGATCAGCGCCAGCGCGATCTTCCAGCCGAACCCGGTGATCCGGCTGACCAGCGCGGCGACGGCCAGCCGGCTGCTCGACTGTGCCACCGAACCGGACGGCCCGATCGGCGACGGCGGGGCCTGCGGGACCGCGACCTGCACCGCGATCTGCGTGTAGGAGCGGGGCACGTCGAGGTCGCGGGTCGGCCAGTGCGCACCGCCGGGCAGGCTGAGCGCGGACGCGTCGAAGGCGATGAACGCCGTCGCCTCCTCGGGACGGGGCGGGGTCCGATCGTCTTGCTGCATGAGACGACCCTGCCAGCGGGCGTGACGGAAGTCGACGCCGACCGGCCGGGGTTGCCCGTTCCTGCGGTGCGCAAGCGGGCCGGATCAGGGCATTCGTGCCCAGAAGTCCAGGCTGTGCTCTGTGACGTAGTCGATGCCGCCGATCCGCCCGGGAGCCAGCGATTGGACGTGCCCGGCACCGGGCCAGTCCGGCAGGCCGGGGACGGCCGGGTCGCCGCGAGTGGCGAAGGCCGTCCAGTACCGGTTCATCTGCTCCGCGAGTTCCTGTTGCGCCGTCGACAACGTGGGGCCACCGGGGAGGTCGAACTGGTACGCCAATTCGCTGCCGTGCTGGGCGCCGGCCGGAAAGCCGGGGAAGAGCACGGGGGCGTCCTCGTCGGCGAACTCGTACAGCCACGTTTCGGTGTGCGCGGCGAGCATGCCGCTCAGCTCCCAGACCGGCCGGGCCCAGGCGCGGTCGGTGCTGACCCGCGCCCAGGCGAGGCTCGGGCCGGCGAAACTGCCGACGGGATAACGCGCGGCGACCTCGCCCGCGGAGTCGCCGAACGCCCCGGCCAGCAGCTGCGGGTAGCTCTCCGCGGTCACGGGATTACCCGCCAGCCCGGCGAAGAAGCGCGCCTCGTCCTGGGTGGTGCCCAGCATCAGCGGCATCCGCTCGAACCGGCCGGCGGCCAAGGCGTCCGCGGGCGACTCGGGCAGGACACCGCCGCCGAACGCGGGCCGGATGAACGCACCCGACGCCGGGAGCAGGTCCACCACCGGAACCCGGCGGAGCTGTGTCAGCGCCGATTCGGGATCGCTGCCCGGCTCGACCCAGCCGTGCTCGATCGCGACGGCGGCGCCGAGCTGCTCCAGCTCCGCCACCGGCGACCACATCGGTGGCAGGGCCGGAATACCGGGCATGAACAGGTGCGCGGGCGTCGGGCCCAGCACCCCGAACACGCTCTGCAGGACCGCGCGGTGGAACAACCCGGCCGAACCGGGCGCGGTGAGGTGCGCCGCGACGGTGAGCGCTCCATGGGACTCGCCGACCAGCGTCACGTTCGCCGGGTCGCCGCCGAACCGCGGGATTTCCCGCTGCACCCAGCGCAGCGCGGCCTGCTGGTCCTGCAGGCCGAAGGTGCCGCTCCCGTCGAGGCCGGGGTGCCCGAACCAGCCGAGCGCGCCGAGCCGGAAGTTCGGGGCCACGACCACGACGTCGCCGGTGACGGCGAGCCGCCGGGGGTCGTAGCCGGCCGCGGTCCCGTTCGTCCCGCCGCCGCCGTGCAGCCAGACCAGCACCGGGCGCCCGGTGCGCGGGGCCGCGGGCACGGTGACGTTCAGCGTCAGGCAGTCCTCGTCGACCGAGGCGGCGGCGTCGAACGCCTGCGCTGTTTGCGGTGCGGGCGGGCCGGGCTCGGTCGCGTCGCGGACCCCGGACCAGGGCTCGACCGGGGCGGGCGCGCGCCACCGCCGTTCGCCGATGGGCGCCGCGGCGTACGGGATGCCCTGGAATGCGTGGTGGTCGCCGCGCTGGAGGCCGCGGATGGTGCCGTCGGTCAGCCGGACGGTCACGGTCTCGGTCATCGGGTGCGCTCCCTCGGTGGCAATACGATCATATTGCTACCTTAACCGCACGGGCTCAGTGCTGTCGCGGGGATTTCCGCCGGCGCGTGGTGAACACCGTGCCGATGGCTTGGTCCAGCACCTTCCGGGCCGGGAACGCGTCCGCGCCCGAGAGTGCGACCTGGTCGGCCAGGCCCTGGGTGGTGGCGAGGATCAGGCGGGCGGCGAGCGCGGCGTCGACGGCGGGCTCGACTTCGCCGCTCTCCTTGCCACTTTCGACCACCGACATGACGTACTCGAGCAGCCCGCCACCGGATCGCCGGGCGACGGCGGCGAGGCCGGGATCGTGGTGCCCTTGGGCCTGCAATCCTTGCCGTACACGGTATTCGAGGTCCCGCTCCGCATCGAGGGGCAGCAGTTCGACGAGGGTGTCGAGCAGGACCTCCGAGACCGGGCTGCCGGCTGCTTCGCCGCCCTGCACGCGGATCCGGACCCGCTCGCTCATCCGGGCCACGGCGTCTTCGTAGGCGAAGCGCAGCAGCGCGTCCTTGCCCGCGAAGTAGTGCTGGATGAGCCCGACGGACACTCCCGCCTCGCCGGCCACCCGGGAGAACGACACCCCGCCGAACCCTTCGGCGGCCAGCAACCGCTGGAACGCCCGCGCGATCTGCGTCCGCCGCTGGTCGTGATCGACTACTCGTGGCATGGCGGATATCATACAGGCGTATGGGAAAGCTGTGGCTCGGCGGCCCGAGAGGCCAGGACGTTTGGGATACCATCCGTGCGTGGCTGAGGTGATTCTGGCGAATGTCCGCCCCTGGGGCGGCGAGGCTCGCGACGTGCTGGTCGGTGACGGGGTGATCGCCGAGGTCGTCCCAGCGGGACAGCAAGCGGGCCCGGTGCGGGGAACCCGGATCGACGGCGGTGGCCGGCTCGCGCTGCCGGGGTTCGTCAACGCGCACGCCCACGTGGACAAGAGCTGGTGGGGCCAGGACTGGGTTTCCTACGGCGGCGAGCCGACCACCCAGGGCCGGATCGCGCACGAGCGGGCGGAGCGGGCCAAACACGGCATCCCGAGCGCCGACGGGGTGGTGGCGGTGCTGCGGGAGTTCCTGCGTCACGGCACCACGGCCACCCGGTCCCATGTGGACGTTGACCTCGGCGTCGGGCTGACGGGCATCGAGGCGGTCGCCGAGGCGGCCGCGGTCCTCGGCGGCGCCGTCGAGGTGGAGGTCGTCGCCTTCCCGCAGGACGGGGTGCAGCGCCGGCCCGGGGTGCTCGACCTGCTGGACCAGGCGGCCGCCGCCGGGGCGGCCAGTATCGGCGGGCTCGACCCGGCCTCGATCGACCGTGATCCGGTGGCGCAGCTGGACGGGCTGTTCCGGATCGCCGAACGGCGCAGCGTCGGCCTCGACATCCACCTGCACGACAGTGGTGAGCTGGGCGCGTTCCAGTACGAGCTGATCATCGACCGGACTCTGCGGACCGGACTGCAAGGCCGGGTCACGGTCTCGCACGGCTTCGCGCTGGGCGAGCTGCCGGAGCCGCGCCAGTCCGCATTGCTCGACCGGCTGGCCGAAGCCGGCATCTCATGGGCGACGGTCGCGCCCGTCCGCACCGCCCCGCTGCCGTGGCGCGGCATGGCCGAGCGCGGCATCCCGATCGGGCTGGGCACCGACGGCATCCGCGACCTGTGGTCCCCGTTCGGCGACGGCGACCTGCTCCGCATCGCCCTCGGTTTCGCCCGGCTCCACGGCCTGCGCACCGACGAAGACCTCAGCTACGCGGTCGACCTCGCCACCGGCCGCGCCGCCCCGTTCGTCCACCGCGCCCGGCACGGCATCGAGCCCGGCGCCCGCGCCGACGTGGTGCTGCTCGACGCGCAGAACGTCCCGGACGCGCTGGTCCGGGTCCCGCGCCGGGCCCTGGTGATGGCCGGCGGCGAGGTCGTCGCGCGCGACGGGGAACTCACGCTCTAGAGGCCGAGCAGCCCGGGCTTGGTGGCGTGGGCCCGCCAGTGCTCCTGGGGACGCGGCACCAGGCGCCGCTCGGTGAGGTCAAGGAGTCCGCACACGCTGGTCACCTCGGCGACCAGCAAACCGTCCGCGCGGTGCAACTGCTGCCGGATACTCGACGTCTTCCCTTCGCTCCACTCGTAAGCGGACGTGATCGTGACCGAGTCGAGGGCGCGCAGCTCCCCGAGGTGCCGGATCGTGGTCGTGAGGTTGACCGGGCCGACGCCGTGCTCGCGCAGCGCGGTCAGGTCGACGCCCGCCGCGACGACGCCCGCCCACCGGGCGTGGTCGGCGTAGGCCAGGTAGGCGGGGCCGCGCACGTGGCCGTTGGTGTCGAGGTCGTCGGCGCGGACGGCGAGAGTGAGGGGATCCATGTCCGGATGATCGACCGTTCAGAGTGTCGCCGTCTGGTCGGTTTCGGCCACGCCGTTGTGGCGCGCGGCTGTGTCGGTAGATACCAAACCGGCCGGAAGCAAGCAGTCGCGCAGGTCTGTCGCCCTTCCCGGTCGGCTTACTTCCGGCCTCTTTGGTATGTGGCCACGAGCTGAGCGGGCGAGGAGCCGGACAGGCGTAGGCATTCGTGGCCCAGATGCGACTGGTCGGCGAAACCCAGCTCCGCCGCGATCGCCGAGAGCGTCGTGCGGCCGGCGGCGAGGTCGTCGAGGCGCTTGAGAAAACGGTGGAAACGCAGCACCCGGTGCAGTTCCTTCGGGCCGTAGCCGACCGCGTCGCGGACCCGGCGCCGTAACGTCCGGTCGCTGACGCCGAGTTGTTCGGCCACCTCGTCGACCCTGATGTCCGAAGTGGACAGTGAACGCGCGGCCGCCGCCATCGCCGGATCCGGTTCGAAACCGTTACGCAGCCGCCGTCCGACGAACTCGGTCAAGACAATGCGTTGCGCGGCCGGTGTTTCCGCCGCAGCCAGCTGGTCGGCGAGCCGGGTCCGGAGCAGGTCGTGCAGGTCCATCACGGGGTCCGCGGCGAACTCCGGGCCGAGCAGCCCGCCCGCCACGCCGCAGCGCAGCCGGACGCCGACCGCCGTGCCGGAGCCGGACAGCGGGATCCGCACCGGCCCCGCCGCGCCGACCACCACCAGCCGTTGTCCGTTCCACGCCAGGTCCGCACACCCGTCCGGCAGCACGCGCAGGGCCCGGGCCCAGCCGGGCACGCCCTCCCACGAGCACTGGACCACCGAGGCCAGCCCGGCCGGCGGCGGCACCTCGCGATACCGCGACACCCGCCGCCCGGCGCCGTCGGCCGCGGAGAACCGGAGTGGAACCACCATGACCGCCATTGTCCCCGATCCGGCCGAGTCCTTGCGGCGAGCGCAGTAGCCTGAGCCGAAACTCCGTACCGAGGGGGAACTGTGACGACACTCGAGAACCGGCCGAACACCGCGCTGCTGGTCATCGACGTGCAGGTGGGCGTGGTGGCCGAGGCGTACGAGCGGGACAAGGCCGTCGCGAACATCGCCGGGCTGGTCGAGCGGGCGCGGGAGGACGGCGTGCCCGTCGTGTGGGTGCAGCA
>DASXYS010000073.1:0-10455 GCA_036502365.1 Amycolatopsis sp. | reverse complement strand
GTGCCCTGGCCGTGGCGCAGTGAGAGTTCCACCGTGCCGTGGCGGTGCAGGGGCCAGTTCGAGTACGGGGCCAGCGCGTCGCGGTCGCGGCGGCTGGGGCCGGGGGTGTCGGTCGTGAAGTCGCGGTCGGAGTTGTCCGGGAGGTCCGATCGGCGGCGGGTGGGGGCGTTGTGCTGCGTGATCGTCACCGGGGCGACCGGCAAGGGGTTGTACGGCGGGAACATGCTCAGCACCGTCTCCACCAGCCGCTCGGGGCGGACCTGCAGGAAGCGGATGCCGTCGGGCAGAGCCTCCGAGAAGACGCCGAGGCCGTCGCCCGCGCAGGCGCGGTACAGCACCGTCCCGCCGGCCAGCTCGGCCGCGCGCACGATGATCAGGACCTCCGGGCGCGTCCAGGCCCGCAGGGTGGCCGCGACCTCGTGGTCCACCTTGTCCGCGTCGGCGAGGCCACGGGCGCGCATGGCATCCCAGGCGGCGTTCGACAGGCGCTCGTGCTCGTCGAGCGTGTAGCCCGCGCTGCGGACCTCGAAGGGGTGCCACGAAGCGGGCAGCCCCGTGCGCCGCACCGCGACGTCGACCTCGGTCCAGCCCAGGGAGAATTCCTCCGGCACGTCACTGATCCCCTCGTGAACGACGAACCCGGAACCGAGGGTAGCGGAACCGGTGCCCCCGCCCGCTGGTCGTGTGGCCCGCGGCTTCCTAGACTCAGCACGTCGACGAAGACCCGCCACCGGAGGCACCCATGCCCGACGCGCCCGCACTGCCCAGCTACGCCTCCGGGACCTCCGAAGTCCCGCTCCTCGGCGACACCATCGGCGACAACTTCGACCGCACCGTCGCCGCTTTCGGCGATCGTGACGCGCTCGTGGACCGCGCGGCCGGCCTGCGCTGGACGTACCGCGAGCTGGCCGACGACGTCAACACGCTCGCCCACGGCCTGGTCGCCACCGGCATCGGCAAGGGCGACCGCGTCGGCATCTGGTCGCCGAACCGCGCGGAGTGGACGCTGCTGCAGTACGCGACCGCCAAGGTCGGCGCCGTCCTGGTCAACATCAACCCCGCGTACCGCTCACACGAGCTGGCGTACGTGCTGAAGCAGGCGGGCGTCCGGATGCTGGTCGCCGCCGAGGTGTTCAAGACCTCCGACTACGCCGGCATGATCGAGCAGGTCCGCCCGGAGTGCCCGGGCCTGGAGCATGTCGTGCTGCTCGGCACGGACTCCTGGACCTCGCTGATGGACGCCGGCCGCGGCGGCGACCCGGCCGTGCTGGCGAAGCTGCAGGCCGCCCAGTCGGCCGACGACGCGATCAACATCCAGTACACCTCCGGCACCACGGGCTTCCCCAAGGGCGCCACGCTGTCGCACCACAACATCCTCAACAACGGCTACTTCGTCGGCGAGCTGGTCGGCTACACCGAGCAGGACAAGGTGTGCATCCCGGTGCCCTTCTACCACTGCTTCGGCATGGTGATGGGCAACCTCGCGTGCACCAGCCACGGCGCGTGCATGGTGATCCCGGCGCCGGCGTTCGAGCCGAAGGCGACGCTCGAGGCGGTCGCCGCCGAGCAGTGCACCTCGCTCTACGGCGTGCCGACGATGTTCATCGCCGAGCTGAACGACCCGGGTTTCGCCGACCACGACCTGTCCTCCCTGCGTACCGGCATCATGGCCGGCTCGCCCTGCCCGGTCGAGGTGATGAAGCAGGTCATCGACCGGATGGGCATGACCGAGGTGTCCATCTGCTACGGCATGACCGAGACGTCCCCGGTGTCCACGCAGACCCGGGTCGACGATTCGGTGGAGCGCCGCGTGTCCACCGTCGGCCGCGTCGGACCGCACCTGGAGTCCAAAGTGGTCGATCCGGACACCGGCCTGACGCTGCCCCGCGGCGAGCCCGGCGAACTCTGCACGCGCGGCTACTCGGTGATGCTCGGCTACTGGGAACAGCCCGACAAAACGGCCGAGGCCATCGACGCCGCGCGCTGGATGCACACCGGCGACCTCGCCGTGATGGACGACGAGGGCTACCTCAACATCACCGGCCGCATCAAGGACATGGTCATCCGCGGCGGCGAAAACGTGTACCCGCGCGAGATCGAGGAGTTCCTCTACACCCACCCGGACGTCCTCGACGCGCAGGTGATCGGCGTCCCGGACCAGAAGTACGGCGAGGAGCTGATGGCCTGGATCCGCGTGCGCGAAGGCGCCGAGGCGCTCACCGCGGAGTCCGTGCGGGAGTTCTGCACCGGCAAGCTCGCGCGCTACAAGATCCCGCGTTACGTCCACATCGTGGACGAGTTCCCGATGACGGTGACCGGCAAGGTGCGCAAGGTCGAGATGCGCGAGCAGTCCGTCACCCTGCTCGGCCTGGAGGCGGCCGCGGCCGCGAAGCACGCCTGACCAGATCGTTCCGGCCCGCCAGACGAACGACGGCCCCCTCCGCTGCTCGGCCAGCGGACGGGGGCCGTTCCGGTCGTCAGGAAGCGGTGGCAGCCGCGGCGGCCTCCGCCAGCGCCTTCTCGTCCTCCTCGCCGAAGGTGTCCTCGAGACGTTCCGGCGAGTAGTCCAGGTCGATCTGCTCGACGGGGGTGCCACGGGCCGACTCGATGGCACCCAGCCGGCGCTGTGCGCGGTCGGCGGCGTAGGTGATCAGCTCCTGCGGGTCGTTGTCGAACGGCGTCTCGTCGAACTGGTCGGTGACCCACTGGATCATGTTGAGCGCGTGCGGCAGCAGCTCGCCCATGCGCTGCTGGACGGCGTCCCACATCGAGTCGTCCGCGGCGACGTGGCGGCGGCAGGTGAAGGTGCCCCACGCCATGTGCCGGCGCTCGTCGTCGCCGATCCGGCGGACCAGTTCCTGCATGCCGGGCAGGATCTGGTGCTGCGTGCAGATCAGCTGCCACGAGTAGTAGCCGGTGAGCGCCAGGCTGCCCTCGATCACGTGGTTGTACGTGACACTCGCGCGGATCTGGTTGAGGGGACTGGGATCGTCCTCGAGCGCGCGCAGCGACCGCGGCAGCTCCTCGTAGAACAGCTTGCGGTAATGCGGATTCTCCGCGACGTACGGGTGCAGGTCGGCGTCCAGGCCCACGGCGTCCATCCAGCGCCGGAACACCTCGACGTGCTTGGCCTCCTCGAAGCAGAACTGCGTGAGGTACATCTCGTCGCCGAACCGGCCGGTGGACGACATCGCCCGCATGAACGGCTGGATGTCCTCGGTGACGGCCTCCTCGCCTGCGATGAACTGCGCCACCAGGTATGTGGTGGACCGGCGCTGCTCCTCTGTCAGGCTGTCCCAGCCCTCGCGCTCGCGGCTGAAGTCGAGGTCGGCCGGGTTCCAGAACTTCTTGTTGCCCTTGACGAACAGGCGCAACGGGAACGAGTCCCAGTTGAGCCCGCCCTGGCGCAGCGAGGAGAACCCCGTGCGGAGCTCGGGCAGTGTGTCGGTCATGACGGGCCCCTTCGTGTCACTCCGTTGTGGACGAACCGGTGTTGTGGACGAATCGGTCGACGGCGGGGGCCAGCACCGCGAGCACGGCGTCGGCGGCCTCCACCGCGGAATGGGTGGGCAGCACCAGGTGGCTGAGCGAGAGGCGCACAACCGTCTCCGCCAGCAGCGCGGCGGCTTCGGGCGACAGCGCGGGCTCGAGTTCGAGGTACTGCTCGGCGGCCAGGTCGGCCGCGGCGGTGAGAATCGGCTCGCCCCGGCTGGTCAGCAGGGGCAACAGGTCTTCCGCCGCCTCGGTGCCGAGCGCGGCGGCGACCAGACGGTTCTCGCGGGCGTGCTCGATGGTGTAGACGACGCCGAAGTGGATGCCGTCCAGCAGGTCGCCGGCGTCGGCGAAGCGCTGCCGGATGCCGTCGAGGAACTCCGATGTCGTGCGCAGCGCGACAGCCTGGGTGAGCGCCGCTTTGTTGCCGAACTCGTTGTAGACGGTCTGCCTGCTCACGCCCGCGCGCGCCGCCACGTCGGCCATGCGCAGCGCCGCGTGGCCGCGGTCGGGGAGCAGGTCTGCGGCCGCGTCGAGCAGTGCTTCGCGCAAGGACGCCTTGGTGCGCTCGGTGAAGCTGGTCACATTCCCAGCTTGACATAGAACGCCCTGGTGTCAAGAACCTTTACCGCTCACGATGGGATGTACAGCGGTGGTGAAAACCTGTCGGTGGGTCCGGCTACCGTGGCGGGCGTGGGCATCACCGTGGGGTTCGACCTCGACATGACACTGATCGATCCGCGGCCGGGCATGGTCGCGGCGATGAACGCGCTCGGCGCGGAGTCCGGCCTGCCGCTGGACGGCGAGAGCTTCGCCGCCAACCTCGGCCCGCCGCTCGACGACATCCTGCGCGGCTTCGAGGCGCCGGAAGAGCGGATCCCGGGGCTGGTCGACCGGTTCCGCGCGCTGTATCCGGAGATGGTCGTGCCGATCACCGTCGCGCTGCCGGGTGCCGCGGAGGCGCTTCGGGCGGTGCGCGCCGCAGGTGGGCGCACGCTGGTCGTCACGGGCAAGTACGGGCCCAACGCGCAGCTGCACGTCGACGCGCTGGGCCTCGAGGTCGACGACCTCGTGGGCGAGCTGTGGTCGACCGGGAAGGCGGACGCCCTGCTGGCCCACGGCGCCCAGGCCTACGTCGGCGACCACCTCGGCGACATCCGCGGCGCCCGGGCGGCCGACGCGATCGCGGTGGCGGTCGCCACCGGGCCGTGCAGCCGGGAGGAACTGGCCGCGGAGGGCGCGGCGGTGGTGTTCGAGTCGCTGGAGGAGTTCCCGGACTGGTTCGCGCGGACGTTCACCGGGAGTGCCGTTTAGGCGGGGCGACGGTGGGGTGCGGGTCCGGGTCCGATCGCGGGCGTGGGCCGACCGGCGAGGATGACGGGCCAGGCTGGCTCGCTTGACGGCCGGGGCGCATGGACTGCTCGGGCGTGCGCGGCTGTCTGGCGCACCCGATCGCCCGGTGGACGGGGCCGCTCAGCGCACCGTGCCGCCAGGCCGGCGGGACCGCCGCTCGGCGAGGCCGGGCGTGTCGACGATCACCCTGTGGCGGCGAGGAAACCAGGCCGGTGGCGAACCCGAGTGTCGGCCGGGTCCCGAGGCCGTACAACCAGTCGCGACGGCCAGTCGCGGCAGCCAGTCGCGACGGCCAGTCGCGACCGCTAGCCGTGTTTGCCGGCGCGGGCCTCGCGGACCAGGGCGATCAGGCCGAGCAGCAGGCCGAGCGGCGTGACCACCCCGGCGACCGCGCTCAGCCACACCGGCAGGTTCCCCAGACCGGCGGCGAACATCACGAACACCGCCAGCACCGCGAGCATGCCGATGGCGAAGAGGCCGATGCCGATCCGCATCAGGATCGGTTTGCCGGTAGCGGCCACGGCGGTCTCCTTCGTAACGCTGTCCATGGCGCTGAGGGTATCCGCCGTATCCGCTTCTCCCCAGAGCATGTGGCGAGATACGCTAGGCGGACGCGCGCCCTGGGTACGCCCGGGGCGCGTTCGTCGTGAGCAGGACAGCAGAAGGACTGGTGAGGGAAGTGCCGACCGGCAAGGTCAAGTGGTACGACGCGGAGAAGGGATTCGGGTTCGTCACGCAGGACGGCGGAGCCGACGTCTACATCCGCAAGGCCGCGCTGCCGCAGGGCGTCGAGGGCCTGAAAGCCGGGCAGCGGCTGGAGTTCGGCGTCGCCGACGGCCGTCGTGGGCCGCAGGCGCTCTCCGTCCGGCTGCTGGACCCGCCGCCGTCCGTGGCGGAGGCGCGCCGCCGTCCCGCCGAGGAGCTGCACGGGCTCATCGAGGACATGATCAAGCTGCTCGAGCTGAAGGTGCAGCCGGACCTGCGGCGCAACCGCTACCCGGATCGCAAGCACACCAAGCAGATCGGCGAGATCATGCGCGCGGTCGCCCGGGACCTCGATCCCTGAACCGCCACACAGACCGGAAACGGCCGGGGCTGATCAGGCTCGTGAGTGTTTATGCCGGTTCTAACCGTCATGAACACTCACGAGTCCCGAGCCGGCTCAGGCGGGGCGCACCTGCAGCGACCACAGCGCGGTCGTGATCGGCTCCGCGTCGTTCGGGTCGCCGGTGCGGCTGATGACCGTGGCCTGCGCGATCTCGACCACCACGATCTGGTCGTCCTTGGTCGGGGGCGCCACCGTATACGCGTAGCGGTCGCGGGAGGTGATGATGTCCTCCTTCAACGGCTGCGGCTGGCCCTTGCCGTTGACGTACTGCACGGTGATCTTCCACGGCGTCTCGGCGACCTCCTTGGGCACCGAGACCTCGACCGAGCGACCCGGCCGCACCTTCAGCGTGCCCGCCGCGCCCGGGTCGGCCGCGCAGACGCCGGTGGTGATGTCGCAGTTGCCGATCGGGCCGACGCGGATCGTGTGTCCGTCGGCGTAGAAGGTCACCTCGGCCGGTCCGGGCGCGGAGCAGCCGGCCACGGCGAGACCACCGGCCGCGAGCACGGCCACCACACGGGAACGTCGCATGGTCGGCAACGTTACCGGCGGGTCCCCGGCGCACCCTGCGCGGGGAAGCTGCCCGTCGGCTCGGGGCGCAGCGGCCGGTCGCCGCCGAGGCCCGGGATCAGGGAGCTGCCGCGGCGCACCAGATACGTCTGGACCAGCCCGATCGCCAGCACCACGGTGACCACCATGAAGCCGATCCAGTAGGTCGGGGGCAGCAGCAGCCCGACCGCGCCGCCGAAGCACCAAGCCAGCTGCAGCACGGTTTCCGAGCGGCCGAACGCCGACGCGCGTGACTGCTCCGGCAGGTCCTCCTGGATCACGGCGTCGAGGCTGATCTTCGCCAGCGCGCTCGCCGTCGAGCCGACCAGGCCGACGATGGCCGCCGTCGCGAGCCCGGGCAGCAGGGTCGCCACGAGTGTGGTGACCACACAGGCCGCCACGCAGAGCACGACCACCTGATCCGGCGAGCCGAAGTGCAGCCGCGAGCCCAGCGCGTTGCCGATGAAGCCACCGGCTCCGGCGGCGGCGCCGATGATGCCGAGCAGCAGCAGCTGCATGAACGGGCTGTGCCCGGTGCCCTCCGTCTGCGCCTTGACCGCGAACGCGGCGAACATCATCAGGAAGCCGGTCAGCACGCGCACGGAACCGTTGGCCCACAAGGCAACCACGATGTGCCGGCCCATCGGCTGGCGCTGCTTGCGCGCCTTCGGCTCCGGCCGCGCGGACAGCGACGTGGGCACCTCGCCCTCGGTCACCTCGACCCACGACGGGATCCGCATCGACTGCACGGCCGCGGCCACGCAGATCAGCGCCGTGAACCACAGCGCGCCCGCGGCACCCCAGAGGCCGTTGACGCCGCTGGCCAGCGCGCCGAACACGCCGGCGGCGACCAGGCCGAACACGGTGATCCGGGCGTTGGTCTTCGAAAGCGTGATCTCCGGCGGCACCACTCGCGGGGTGATCGCGGCCTTGAGCACGGTGAACGACTTGGACAGCACCATCATGCCGAGCGCGGCGGGGTAGAGCAGCCAGTCGTCGAAGTGCAGCGCCATCACCACGGCCATCAGGCCCTGGCCGATCGACGCCACGCACATGGCGAGCCGGCGGCCGTGCTGGATCTTGTCCAGCGCCGGCCCGATCACCGGCGCCACGAGCGCGAACGGCGCGATGGTGATCAGCAGGTAGAGCGCCACCTTGCCCTTGCTCTCGCCGCTGGTGGCGGCGAAGAACAGCGTGTTCGCCAGCGCGATCGCCATGGCCGCGTCGCTGGCGTAGTTCAGCATCACCGCGTACATCAGCGACGTCAGGCCGGACTTGTCCGCGCCGTCGGCTTTGGTGGCGCGCTGGAACATGCCGATGGCCTGGCCGCTCAGCTGACGGCTGCGCAGCGCGGCGACCCGCGTGACGGTCAGCTTCTTCGGCAGCCTCGGGATCGAGCCCGCACCGGGCGCCGCGGTGGTGCGAAGGTCCTCTTCGCGGTCGGCGTCCGGGTCCACGCGGGGCTCACCCGCGTAACCGCCGGTGTCGTAGTGCTCGTACTCGCCGCTGCCGGGGCGGTCGTCGTAGTGGCCGCGCGGGCGCACGGGCTCGGTGCGCTGGTCCTGCGGCGGGAACGGCCGCGCTCCCCGCGGTGGCGGCGGCCGTCGACCGCCCGGGACAGCGGTGGTCGGGGGCTCGTCCGCGGGGTGCGCGTCGTCGTAGAACCGGCTGCCGCGGGGCGGGTACGGCGCGTCCCCGGCGGAGGGCCGGGCGCGCGGAGCGTCCGGGGGGACGTGCCCGGTGCGCGCCTGCGGGCCGTCGGCGCCGAAGCGCTCCGGCCGTGGCGCGTCGGCCGGGATGTGCTGAGGACGGGCTCGGGGCGAGTCGGCGGCGAAGGGATCCGGTCGCGCTCGGGGCGGGTCCGCGGGGATGCGTTCCGGTCGCGCTCGTGGTGCGTCCCCAGCGCGGGGGGCGTCCGGCGGGGGGTGCTCGGCGCGCGGGGCGGCGGGGATGTGCCCGGGCCGCACGCGCGGCGGCTCGACCGGGTACTCGACCCTCGTGGCCGGCATCTTCGGGGCCGGCTGGTCCGGCGGCGTGGACTCCCGCCAGGAGCGGGCCTGCGCGGCGCCGGGCTCCGGCGTCCACCGGCGCTTGGACTTCCGGCCGCGTCCCTGACCCGGCCGGCCGGAGCGCGTGCCGTCGGGTTCGGAGCGGGAACCGAAGAGTGCCACCTGTCAATCCTGCCTCATCCGGGCGACGTTCCGCCCGATCACGGGCCTTTTGACGCAGATTCGGGGACGAACCTCACCCGGAACATCATCGGCCACAGCTTCCCCGTGACCAGGAACTCGTCGGTGCCGGGGATCGCGGCGATGCCGTTGAGCACGTCCTCCCCGGGCTCCACCGGGGTGCGCAGGCCGCCGGCGTCGATGCTGCCGGTGACGTGGCCGGTCTTCGCGTCGATGCGGAGGATGGTGCCGGTTTTCCACACGTTCGCGTACACCGTGTCGCCGACGCACTCGAGTTCGTTCAGCTGGTCCACGCCGACGTCCACACTGCCGGTGACCGCAAACGTCTGCGGGTCACGGAAAGTGAGCGACGACGACCCGTTGCTCATCACCAGCCGGCCGTCGGGCTGGTGGCACAGGCCCCAGCCCTCGCCTTCGAACGGCACCCGCCGCAGCTCGGCGAGGGTCTTCGAATCGCGCTCGATGGCGAAGCCGTCCTGCCAGGTCAGCTGCCACAGCTTCGGCCCGAGCACGGTGACGCCCTCGCCGAACAGCGGCGACGGCAGCGCCACGCGGGTGGCCGGCGCCTGCCCGGCCGGGCCCGCGGTGAGCGCCGACTGCCCGTCGAGGCCGCGGCTCTCGTACAGCGTGGTGCCGGAGAACTCGAGTCCTTCGGTGAACGCGGACGTGTCGTGGGGCAGCGTCCCCAGCACTTGGACGGTCAGCTGCTCCGGCTGCGCGGCCGGCACCGCCTGGGTGCCCGCGCAGCCGCCGACGAGGGCGAGCGCCAGCAGCGGCCAGATGATCGGGTTTCGCACTAGAACAGCCTGGCACGGGCGGCGCGGATGCGTGCGGCACAATTGGGGGCATGACGCTGCTGTTGACCCTGGACGACGGCTCGATCCACCGCAAACTCGCCGACGCCGTCGACGTGGCGCGCGCCGCCGTGCTGGCGGACGCCCCGGCCGACCAGGTCGGCGAGCACGCCGGCGTCGAACGGGAGGACGCCGTCTCGGCGAGTCACCTGTTCGAGGCGTCGGTGCCCGGCTACCTCGGCTGGCACTGGTCGGTGACGGTCGCGCTGGCCGGCCCCGACCAGCCGGTCACGGTCAGCGAGCTCGCGCTCGTCCCCGGCCCGGACGCGCTGGTGGCGCCGACCTGGGTGCCGTGGGAGCGGCGGGTCCGTGCGGGCGACCTCGGCGTCGGCGACATCTTCCCGGTGGACAAGGACGACGCGCGCCTGGTGCCGGCGTATCTCCAGTCCGACGACCCGGCCGTCGAGGAGGTCGCGCACGAGGCCGGCCTCGGCCGCGTCCACGTGCTGTCGCGCTTCGGCCGGCAGGACGCCGCGACCCGCTGGCACGACGGCGAGTTCGGCCCCCGCTCGGACATGGCCCGCAGCGCTCCCGGAACCTGCGGCGCGTGCGGCTTCTTCGTGCCGCTCGCGGGCTCCCTGCGCGGCTCCTTCGGCGGCTGCACCAACGACATCTCCCCGGCCGACGGCCACATCGTCGACGTCGAGTACGGCTGCGGCGCGCACTCCGAGGTGGAGGTCGAGATCACCTCCTCGATCCCGGTCGCGGAACTCGTGTACGACGACTCGCTGCTGGACTTCGCTCCGGCGCCGACCCCTGCTGCCGCTGCTTCGGACTCGGACTCGGCTCCGGCCGAGACGGTCGCGGAGGCCGAAGAAGCGGTGGCGGAAGAGACGGTCGCCGCCGAGACAGTCGAACCGGAAGCCGCTGCGGCGGTAGCCGTGGAAGAGGTCGTCGAGGAGACGGCTGT
>DASXYS010000072.1:0-12226 GCA_036502365.1 Amycolatopsis sp. | reverse complement strand
GGGGTCTGGTACTCCTCACGGAAGTGCCCGCCGCAGGACTCCTCGCGCACCAGGGCGTCGAGCAGCAGCAGCTCGGCCAGCTCCAGGAAGTCGGCGACGCGGTTCGCCTTCTCCAGCTCCTGGTTCAGCTCCGCGGCATCGCCGGGCACGCGGATCTCCCGCCAGAACTCCGCGCGCAGCTCGGGCACGCGCTCGAGCGCCTTGCGCAGGCCCTCCTCGGTGCGGGACATGCCGCAGAACTCCCACATCAGGTGGCCCAGCTCGCGGTGGAACGAGTCGGCGCTGCGCGTGCCGCCCACCGACAGCAGCCGGTCGATCCGCGTGCGGACCTGCGTCTCCACTTCGGTCACGGCGGGGTCGGCCTGGCTGACCTCGGTGAACCCGCCGCGGGCGATGTAGTCGTTCAGCGTGGACGGGAGGACGAAGTAGCCGTCCGCGAGGCCCTGCAT
Organism: Amycolatopsis sp.; assembly: GCA_036502365.1. Classification (GTDB taxonomy): domain Bacteria; phylum Actinomycetota; class Actinomycetes; order Mycobacteriales; family Pseudonocardiaceae; genus Amycolatopsis. The sequence continues at coordinate 11,777 of DASXYS010000072.1, read as the reverse complement.
CAGCGCGGACGCGCCGAGCCGGTTGGCGCCGTGGTCGGAGAAGTTGGCCTCGCCGATCACGAACAGGCCGGGGATGGTGGCCTGGAGGTCGTAGTCGACCCACAGCCCGCCCATCGTGTAATGGATGGCGGGGTAGATGCGCATCGGGACCTGGTAAGGGTTCTCCGCCGTGATGCGCTGGTACATGTCGAAGAGGTTGCCGTACTTGGCTTCCACGGCCGGGCGGCCCATCCGCTCGATGGCGTCGGCGAAGTCGAGGTACACGCCGAGGCCGCCGGGCCCGACGCCGAAACCGGCGTCGCAGATGTTCTTCGCGGCGCGCGAGGCGATGTCACGCGGGACGAGGTTGCCGAAGCTCGGGTAGATCCGTTCGAGGTAGTAGTCGCGCTCGTCCTCGGGGATCTCGCCGGGCGGACGCGGGTCGCCCGCCTGCTTCGGCACCCAGATGCGGCCGTCGTTGCGCAGCGACTCGCTCATCAGCGTCAGTTTGGATTGGTGCTCGCCCGAGCGTGGGATGCAGGTCGGGTGGATCTGGGTGAAACACGGGTTCGCCAGGTACGCGCCGCGCTTGTGGGCCCGCCAGATCGCGGTCGCGTTGGAGCCCTTGGCGTTGGTGGACAGGTAGAACACGTTGCCGTAGCCGCCGCTGGCCAGCACCACGGCGTCGGCCAGGTGCGTGGTGATCTCCCCGGTGACGAGGTCGCGCGCGACGATCCCGCGCGCCCGCCCGTCGACCACGACCAGGTCGAGCATCTCCGTGCGCGCGTGCAGCTCGACGTTCCCGGCGTCGATCTGCCGCGACAGCGCCTGGTATGCGCCGAGCAGCAGCTGCTGGCCGGTCTGGCCGCGCGCGTAGAACGTGCGCTGCACCTGGACTCCGCCGAACGAGCGGGTGTCGAGCAGCCCGCCGTACTCCCGGGCGAACGGCACCCCCTGCGCCACGGCCTGGTCGATGATCTGCGCGGAGACCTCGGCCAGCCGGTACACATTGGACTCCCGCGAGCGGAAGTCGCCGCCCTTCACGGTGTCGTAGAACAGCCGGTACACCGAGTCGCCGTCGTTGCGGTAGTTCTTCGCCGCGTTGATGCCGCCCTGCGCGGCCACCGAATGCGCCCGCCGCGGCGAGTCCTGGAAGCAGAACTGGACGACGTGGTACCCCTGCTCCGCGAGCGTGGCGCCCGCCGAACCGCCGGCCAGCCCGGTGCCCACGACGATCACGCGGTGCTTGCGCCGGTTCGCCGGGTTCACCAGCTTCGCGGCGAACTTGCGGGCGGCCCAGCGGCCCTCGATCGGGCCGTCCGGCGCCTGGTCGTCGGCGATCGGCGCGCCCACGGTGTATTCGAGCATCTCAACTCACCCATCCCGCCATGACGGCGATCGGCACGATCATGAAGCCGCCGGTGATCACCACGGCGAGCACACTGCCGACCGTTTTGAGCGTCCGGTCCCGCGAAGCGCTCTTGATGCCCAGGGTCTGCGCCGCGCTCCAGAACCCGTGGTTGATGTGCAGCCCCAGCATGAGCAGCGCCACCAGGTAGATCACGTCGATCCACCAGACCTGGAAGTCCACGACCACGTTGTGAAACGGCTGTCCCTCGACGAAATCCGGATTCGCCACGCCGGCCGTCAGGTCGAGGATGTGCCAGACGATGTACACCGCCAGCGTGGCGCCGCCCCATCGCATGGTGTGCGTGGCGAACGTCGCGCGCGGCCGCTGCCCGTGGACGTAGCGCACCGGCCGGGCCTTGCGGTCCCGCCGCGAAAGCTGCACCGCCGCCACGACGTGCAGCACCAGGGCGACGACGAGCACTGCCCGCTGGATCCAGAGGAACCACGAGTACGGCAGCACCGGCTCGCCGATCGTGCGGAGCCAGCTCGCGTAATGGTCGAAGGTGCCCGCGCCGAAGAAGATCTTGAGGTTGCCGGCCATGTGCGCCAGCAGGAACACGACGAACAGCAGCCCGGTCGCCGCCATCACGACCTTCTTGCCGATCGTCGAGTCCCAGAAGAGCCGCAGGGCCGGCTTGTTCCGCCGTGCCGTCGCGAGTTCGTGTGCCACGCGTCCGACGGTAGGTGTCGTTCCATCAGAGGGCAAACACATGATTTCTCTCATCACAAGAGGCAGAAGCTATGATGGCTTCATGCAGTTCCAGCAGCTGGCCTACTTCGTCGCGGTCGCGGAAACGCGGCACTTCACCCGCGCGGCGGAGCTGGCACGGGTGGCGCAACCCTCGCTGTCGCAACAAGTCCGGGCCCTGGAGCGCGACGTCGGCGCCACGCTTTTCCACCGCATCCGCGGCAACGTGACGCTCACGGAGGCAGGGGAGACGCTGCTGCCGATCGCGCGCCGCATCCTCGCCGAGACCGAGACGGCGTACCGGGCGATCCGTGAGCTGGACGAGCTGGGCCGGGGCCGCGTCCGGCTCGGCGCGACCCCGAGCCTGTGCACCGGCCTGCTGCCGGCGATGCTCGCCGCGTTCCGCCGCGCGTACCCGGGCATCGAGCTGGTGCTGCACGAAAGCGGCTCGCGCGACCTCCAGACCGAGCTGTCCGAAGGCGCGCTGGACCTGGCCATGATCGTCGACTCGCGGGTGCACGACGACACCCGGCTGTCGAGCACGCCGCTGTTCGTCGAGGAGCTGGTGGTGATCTCGCCGAAGACGGCGCGGGCGCCGGTGCGCGGCCGGCTGGCGATCGGCGACCTGCGGGACCGGCCGCTGGTGATGTTCCGGCGCGGGTACGACCTGCGCGAGGCGACCGTGAACGCTTGCCGCGCTGAGGGTTTCGACCCGGTCTTCGCGATCGAGGGCGGGGAGATGGACGCCGTGCTGGAGCTGGTGCAGGCGGGCATCGGGCTGGCCGTGGTGCCGAGCACCGTGGTCGGGGACCGGTTCCGGATGACGCAGTTCACCGAGCCCGGGCTCAGCCGGGTGGTGCGCCTGGCCTACCGCCGTGACGTCGAGCAGCCGCGCGCGGTGCGGGCCCTGCAGGACGGCATTGTCCGGTTCCTGCACGGCGAGGGTGGGGTTGGTCACCTTCCGCCGGGCACGCGGTCCCTCGTCGGAGCATGATCGAACCGGGGGCACACACACCAAGGGAGACAACGGGATGCCGGGAGCGCTGAACGAGCAGTCGGCCGTGCGGGTGCTGGACTCGGGTGGCGTCCGGTTCACCTACGTGGTGGACGGCGCGATGGGGCTCACCCCGGCCGGGTTCTTCCCGGAGGTGCCCGAGGCGTACTGGACCGAGCACCCGGAGGCCCTCGACGGCGCGGGCCGCGTAGTGATGTCGGCCGGCGGCCTGCTCGTGGAGCGCGACGGCCGCGCCCTGCTGATCGACGCCGGACTCGGGGTGGTGAACCGGGAAATGGGTGTCGGCGGCGCATCGATCGGCTTCGCGGACTCCGGGGCGTTGCCGGAGACGTTGGCAGCGCTGGGAATCGCGCCGGCGGACCTCGAAGCGGTCGCCTTCACGCATCTGCACGTGGACCACACTGGCTGGGCGTTCGACGGTGGCCAGCCGTTTTTCCCGGCTGCCCGCTACCTGGTCGCCGCCGAGGAATGGGCCCCGCACGGGCACGGCGAGACGCTCCCGGGCGCGCCGCCGCGCGAGGCCGTGCTCGACCCACTCGCGGGCCGCCGCACCGAAATCGCCGATGGCGAGGAGGTCTTTCCGGGCGTGCGGGCCCTCGTGACGCCCGGCCACACCCCGGGCCACACCTCGTACGTGATCGAGGCCGGGCCGCTCCGGGTGATCGCGTTCGGCGACGTTTTCCACTTCCCGGGCCAGATCGCGCACCCCGAATGGCCGTCGCGCCCCGACATCGACGCGGCGGGTGTGCTCGCCGCCCGCCGCCGGATCACCACCGAACTCGCGCGCCCGGACACGGTCGGCTTCGCCTGCCATTTCGGTGACCAGGTGTTCGGCCGCGTCGTCCCCGGCCCGGACGGGCTGCCGTCCTGGCAAGCCGTGGCGGCGGAAGCGATCCTGCCCGCGCCGCGGGTCCTGCCGGGCTGAGCGGTTCCCGGCCGCGGCGGGGAGAACGGCCGGGTGATCTCCCGGTCGTCGCCGTCAGGAGCACTGGCCGGGCCGGCGCTGCTGCTTGCCGGGTGCAGAGCGCCGGCGCGGACGGGGTGAGCATCGCCGTCTCCGGTGACACGGCGAAGCTTTCCGTGCTCGGCGTTCAAGCCGGACGGGCTTGACCGGCCTTGTTCGGTGCGTCGGTCGCGACGCTGATCAGCAGCTGGGCAGTGTGGGCGATGTGATCGCGCAGCAGTTCCGCGGCGCGGTCGGCGTCGCGGGCCACGGCGGCGTCCAGCAGCGCCTGGTGTTCGCCGGTGAGGTCGCGGTCGGGTTCCCGGCCGAACGAGACCGACCACTGGAGGTACAGCTCGGCCTCCTCGCGCAGCCCGGTCGCCGTGGCCAGCAGCCGGTGGTTGCGGCACCCGGCCAGCAAGGCGGTGTGGAACGCGGCGTGCGCGGCGGACCACGCGTCGGTCGGGTGGTCCGCGTCGTCCTGGGTCAGGAACTGCGTGCGCTTCAGGCGATGGTGGGCGGCGACCGCGGCCGATTCCCAGTCCATGTCGCCGTCGCGCACCGAAAGCCTCAGCACCAGTGATTCGATCTCCAGCCGCGCGTAGGTGAGCTCCGCCAGGTCTTCGTGCGACAGCGGCATGACGCTGAAACCGAGGTTCGACTGCGTGCGCACGAAGCCGTCGGCGACCAGTCGGGTCAGCGCTTCGCGGGCCGCGCCGACGCTGGTTTCGTACCGCCGGCTCAGCTCCGGGAACTTCAGCCGCTCGCCGGGGACGAGGCGGCCGCCGAGGATGTCCTGCCGGAGGCGCTGGTACACGCCGTCCGCGCGGGTCGAACCGGTGCCTGTCATGCCGTCACTCTAGCAAGATTCAACTACTTGCGTAAGTTTCGAAAGTTCATTGACATCTCGAACGTGGCGGCGTAGTCAGGAAATACCTCCAACGAAGCGGGCGGTATGGACACAGTTCACGATGTGGTGGTCGTCGGCGCCGGTCCGGTGGGGCTGGCCGCGGCCCGGATGCTGGGCCGGCGCGGGTTTTCCGTGCTGGTGCTGGAGCGGTGGCCGGAGCCGTACCCGCGGCCGAGAGCCGTGCACTTCGACGACGAGATCGGTCGCGTCTTCCAGGGTCTGGGCCTGGCCGAGCCGGTGCGGGCGATCTCCGAAGCCGTGCCGGACCACTACGAGTGGCGTAACGCCGCCGGCGAGTCCCTGGTCCGGATCGACTGGTCCGGGCGCGGGCCCGGCGGCTGGCCGACGGCGAGCTTCTTTTCCCAGCCGGATCTGGAGAAAGTGCTTGCCGAGGCCGTCGAGACGATGCCGAACGTGACCCTGCGCCGGGGAGCCGAGGTCGTCGGCGTCGAGGCACAGGCCGAGGACGTGCTGGTGACGTACACGACCGCGGCCGTGAAGCACGTCAGCGCCCGGGCTCGGTTCGTGATCGGCTGCGACGGCGCGAACAGCTTCGTTCGCGAGCGCCTGGGCACTTCCTTGCACGATCAGGGTTTCTTCTACGACTGGCTGATCGTCGACACCATCCCGCTCGACGAGCGGGATTGGTCGCCGCAGAACTGGCAGCTGTGCGATCCCGCCCGGCCGACCACGATCGTCTCCGGCGGCCCCGGCCGGCGCCGCTGGGAGTTCATGCGGTTGCCCGGCGAAACCCGCGACGAGCTGAACACCGCCGACAAGGCCTGGGAACTGCTCGGCCCCTGGGGGCGCACACCGGAGAACTCGCGCCTGGAACGGCACGCCGTCTACACCTTCGCCGCCCGCTGGGCCGACCGCTGGAACCACGGCCGGCTGGCGATCGCGGGCGACGCGGCCCACCAGATGCCGCCCTTCGCCGGGCAGGGTATGTGCTCGGGCCTGCGCGACGTCGCCAACCTCTGCTGGAAACTCGAACGGGTGCTGCGCGGCGAATCGGATTTCGCGCTGCTGGACACGTATACCTCCGAACGCAGTGTCCACTTGCAACACGCGATCGCGATGTCCGTCGAGCTGGGACGCGTCATCTGCGTCCTGGACGAGCAGCAAGCCGCCGACCGCGACGCGCGCATGATCGCCGGAGGTGCCGACCCGGCCCGCGTCCTGCCGGTGTCCGCGCTGCCTGTGCTCGGCGACGGCGTCCTCGCCGACAGTCCCGCCACCAGCACGTTGCGCGGCACTCTGGTGCCGCAGTTCCCGGTCGAGCGCGCCGGACATCGCGCGCTGCTCGACGATGTCACCGGCGACGGCCCCGTGCTCCTGACCCTCGACGAGGTGAGCGAGGACTTCGGCGGCCGCGCCTTCACTCTCGGCCCCGACCTGCGTGACCCGGACGGGGACTGGACACGCTGGTTCGAAGCCCACCGCATCCGCGCGGTGCTCATCCGGCCCGACCACTACGTCTTCGGCGCCGTCGCCGACCTCGCCGACACCAAAGAACTCGTTGCCCGGTATGGCGATCTCGCCCGGGCCCGGAACTCAGGAGAACGGATCTCATGCGCCTAGCCAACATCGACAACCGGGCCGCCCTCGTCATCGAGCAGGACGGTGCGGAGCAGTTCCTCGACCTCGCCCGCGCGTCGGACGGCCGATGGGGTCCGGGCCTGGCCGACGTCTTCCGGAATTGGGCGGAGGTGGTCGACTGGGCGTCCGAAGCAGACGTTCCGGCCGAGCAGCTCGTGCCGATCGACCGCGCCCGGCTCGGTGCGCCCTCGCCCGCGCCACGGCAGGTTTTCGCGCTCGGCCTGAACTACCGCGCGCACGCCGCCGAGTCCGGGTTCGCCGCGCCCACCGAACTGCCCCCGGTGTTCACCAAGTACGTGTCGAGCTTCTCCGGGCCCGATACCGAGGTCGTGCTGCCGCCCGGGTCCAACGTCGACTGGGAGATCGAACTCGTCGCCATTGTGGGGCGCGAAGCACGCGACGTGGCCGAAGCCGACGCCTGGTCGTACGTCGCCGGGCTCACCGCGGGCCAGGACCTGTCCGAGCGGCTCACGCAGATGCGGGGCCCCGCGCCCCAGTTCGGCCTCGGCAAGTCGTACCCCGGATTCTCGCCTCAAGGCCCCTGGCTGGTGACGCCGGACGAGTTCGGCAGCCCCGACGACCTCGAACTGGGCTGCGCGGTCGACGGCGTGGAAGTCCAAAAGGGACAGACCAGCGACCTCATCTTCGGCATTCCCCGGCTGATCGCCGCCCTGTCGGAGAACGTCACGCTCTACCCTGGTGACGTGATTTTCACCGGCACCCCGGCCGGCGTCGGGATGGGCCGGGAGCCCCAGCGGTACCTGCGGGCCGGCGAGCGGCTCGACAGCTGGATCGCCGGCATCGGCGAACTGCACCAGACCTTCGTGTCCGCCCCGGCCGCCAGGTAAGGAGACTGTCATGCCACTGCACGGACTGGGAAACGTCGTCATCGGCGTGCCCAATGTCGCGGAGACGGTCGCGTACTACACCGACTTCGGGCTTCAGCCGCAAGGCGAGGGCGCCTTCGCGACCCGCGACGGCGGCGACCAGCTCCGGATCGTCGAGGCTCCGACGCGTCGGCTGGTGGAATTGACGGTCGCGGCCGACGATCCCGACGACCTCGCGGCGATCGCCCGGCGCCTGCGCACCCACGAGATAGCGGTGGAGGAGACGGACACGGTCTTGTCGGCCGTCGAGCCGGTCACCGGCACGAGGGTCCGGGTCGCGGTGCGCCCCCGGATCGTCGTCTCTCCCGAGGTGCCGCCGACGCTCTACAATGGACCCGGCCGGATCGACCGGTGGGGGCGGGCGCCGTTCCTCGGCCGCTCCGGGCCGGTGCGGCCGCGCAAGCTCGGCCACGCGGTGCTCGGCAGCACCGACCTGGAGACGACGATGCGGTTCTTCACCGAGGGCATCGGCTTCAAGGTCAGCGACTACATGGGCGACAAGGCCGCGTTCCTGCGCTGCTCGGTCGAGCACCACAACGTGCTGGTGATGGCCGCGCCGGTGAACTTCCTGCACCACACCAGCTGGCAGGTCGACGACGTCGACGAGGTCGGCCGGGGCGCGCACGCGATGCTCGAAGGCAAGCCGGAACGCCACATCTGGGGGCTGGGCCGGCATTACGCGGGCGCGAACTTCTTCTGGTACCTCAAGGATCCGGCCGGCAACTTCTCCGAGTACTACTCCGACATGGACACCGTCCCCGAGGACGAGCTGTGGAGTCCGGAGGTTCTTCAAGGCCTGCAAGGGCTCTACGCCTGGGGACCGCCGCCGCCCCCGTCGTTCCTCGAACCCGACGACCTCGCGGCGCTGATGACCGGAGCGCACTCCGCAAGCGCGGGGTGAGGCGGCGGCCCCCGTTGACGGTCAGCTGCGGCCGAGCATTTCCGCAGTCAGGACGTTGCCGCCCAGGCCCCAGCCGCCCTCGACGACCTCGTCGACCAAGACGAGGGTGGTGGCGCGGGCGCGCTCGCCGTAAACGTCGGCGTACGCGTCCGTGACGGCGTCGATGAGCTTCTTCTTCGACTCCGGGCTCAGGGTGCCGGCGGGGACCTTCAGGTTGGCGAACGGCATGACAGGTGTTCCTTTCGTTGTGGTGATGGGGGATTTCAGCGGGCGGCGTCCAGCGGGATCAGACGATCCCGCCGTTGGCCCGCACGACCTGGCCGTTGACCCAGCGCCCGCCGGGTCCGGCCAGGAACGCGACGACCTCGGCGATGTCGGCCGGGGTGCCGAGCCGTTCCAGCGGGGGCTGCTTGGCCAGGCGTTCGATGGTCGCCTCGTCTTTGCCGTCGAGGAACAGGCTGGTGGCGGTGGGGCCGGGAGCGACGGCGTTGACGGTGATGTCGCGACCCCGCAGCTCCCGCGCCAGGATGAGGGCCATGGCCTCGACGGCGCCCTTGCTGGCGGCGTAGGCGCCGTAACCGGGGAACTGCAGTCCGACGACCGAGGTGGACAGCAGCACGATCGCGCCGCCCGGGCGGATCCGGCGCGCGGCCTCGCGGGCCACGACGAACGTGCCACGGATGTTGGTGCGGTGCAGCGCGTCGAGGTCGTCGAGGTCCAGGTCGGCGATCGGGGACAGCGACATGCGGCCGGCGGAGTTGACGACGACGTCGATCCCACCGCCGCCGAAGGCCCGCGTCGCGCTCTCGAACAACGCGGCGACCGCGTCCTCGTCGGCGATGTCGGCCTGAGCAGCCACGGCCTTCCCGCCGGCAGTGGTTATCTCGTCGACGACTTCCTTCGCCGCCGCGTCGCTGCCGGCGTAGCCGACGACAACGGCCTGCCCGGCGGCGGCCAGGGTGGTGGCGATGGCGCGGCCGATGCCCCGTGAAGCGCCGGTGACGACGGCGACTCGTTGGTCAGCATGAGGTTCACCTCCAAGATCATTAGTAGCGATATCTGAGTTTCGTTTCACCGATACGATGAAGGTAGCAGACACTCCTGATCGCCGCTAGCGAGATGACGTATCATTGATTCATGAGCGATGCCTCCCGCCGCCGGGGTGCCACCGGCCCGGCCGATGACACCACCGTCCGCGCGGCGTTGATCGGAGCCGCCGAGCGGCAGCTCGCCGCATCCGCGGACGGCGACATCGCCACCCGGGCGATCGCCGAGGAGGCGGGGGTGACCCAGCCGGTGCTCTACCGGCTCTTCGGTGACAAGCGGGGCCTGCTCGACGCCGTCGCCGACACCGGTCTCGAGCGCTACGCACTGCGAAAGACCGAACTCGAGGCCACCGACGACCCGGTCGCCGACCTGTACGCCGGCTGGGACGACCACATGGCCTTCGCTGCTGACAACCCCGCGCTCTACCGGCTGATGTTCGCGCCCCGCCCGCAGTCGGCCGCGACGACCTACCAGCGCATCCTGCACCTGCTCGAGGCCACTCTGCTGCGCTGCGCCGCCGTCGGTGCCCTGACGACGACGCCGGCGCTGGCCGCCCAGCTGATCCTGCCCGCCAATATCGGCGTCGCCCTCAGTCGCATCGCCCAGCCCGGGCTGTTCGACGACCCGGGCTTGTCGCACCGGACCCGTGACGCCGTCTTCGCCGCAGTCCTCACCGAGCCCGTGGCGCCGAGCGGACCGGACCCCGTCCGTGCCGCCGCCCGCCAGTTGCGCTCGCGGCTCGCACTCACCGGCACCGACCGGCTGGAGCCGGTTGAGACCGCCCTGCTGGACCGCTGGCTGGACCGCATCGACCAACCAGACTGAGTGTCGTCAGCACCGCGCACCCCATGGACTGAAGGCACCCCTTGAGCCGGACGGGGCAGACCCGTGGACACCACCCACCACGGCTGCTATAACCGGACTACTCCATATTGCATACAACATACAGTCAAGTGGGTGACGTGATGTCCGAGCCCCAGACCGTCCTGCCGGTGCGAGAGACGCCCGAGGTGAAAGAGGTCCGCGACGTCTACGGGCGGCGGTACCGGGTGGGGGAGACCGACCGGCAGCTGATCGGCCGGTCGCGGGCCTGGATGGTGTGGCTCGGCGGGGCGGCGATGTTCGCGGCCGGGGTGCAGCAGTACGGGTTCGGGGTGATCGCGCCGGTGCTGACCGGCGCGCACGGCTGGACGTTCACCGAGGTGGTCGTCTCGCTGGCGCTCTGGGCGGTGTGCCAGGCCAGCGTCGCGTTCCCGGCCGCCTGGCTGCGTGACCACGGCAAGCTCCCGCCCGCCGTGGCGGTCACCGTCGGCGGGGTGCTGTGCGCGACCGGGCTGGTGACGCTCGGGAACGCCTCCAGCCTGACCACGGTGTTCCTCGGCTACTCCGTGCTCGGCGGCATCGGCACCGGGCTCGTGTACGCCACTTGCGTCGGCGCCGTGATGCGCTGGTTCCCCGATCGGACGGCCGCCCGCGTCGGCGCGGTGAGCGGCGCGTTCGCCTACGGCAGTGTGCCGTTTGTGCTCATCGCGGGCTTCGGGCTGTCGATCGGCAACCGCGCGGTGCTGCTCGACGTCACGGCGGTGGTGGTGCTCGTGGTGATCGCCGGGGCCGGCGCGCTGCTGCGCTTCCCGCCGCGCCATTGGTGGCCCGCCGAGCCGGACCCGCGTGCGTGGGCGCTTGACAAGGTGCGCAACCGCAGCGTCTCGGCCAACCGCCCGGCGGTGCGGCACTACCGGCCGGGCGAGCTGTTTCGTTGCGGCACAACTCTTTCGCTGTACCTGACGGTGGTGCTGGCGGCCGCCGTGCTGCTGTTCGACCTCGCTTACCTCGCCACGTCCGTCGCCGAGCAGGGCGGCGGCCCCGGCCTCGCCGCGGTCGCGCTCGCGGTGCTGGCCGGGGTCACCGGCACCGGCCGGGTGCTGCTCGGCTGGCTCTCCGACCGGCTCGGCCGGCGCCGGGTCCTGCAACTCGCCTTGGTGGCCGGCGGGATCGGGCAGTTGGTGCTGTCCTACTCCGGCGAGCACCACCACGCGGCCGGCCTGGTGCTCGGCGTCGCGCTCGCGGGCCTCGGCAACGGCTGCTGTTACACGTTGCTCGTCGGGCTCGTGCGCGAGTACTTCGGCGAGGAGTCGATGATGCAGAACTTCGGCGTGCTCTACAGCGCCAAGGCCGTCGGTGCGGTTGTCGGCGTCGGCCTGGCCGCGATCGTGGTGACCTCGCACGGCTATTCCGGCGCGTTCGCCGCGGCGGCCGCGCTCAGCCTCGCCGGTGCTCTGCTCACCGGCCGGCTCACCCAGCCGGGACGGCCGAAGTCCTTGTTGCCCGCGGGTTATCGAGGCTGAGCCGCGCCCTGGATCGGGCCGAACGGCGTGTCGCCCGGCGCGCGGCGTGCCAC
>DASXYS010000071.1:0-11693 GCA_036502365.1 Amycolatopsis sp. | reverse complement strand
CCGTTGACGCGCTCCAGCAGCGCGAACAGGTTCTCCCAGTGCCGCCGCTCGCCCTCTTCGTGGTAGGCCGCCGTGTCGGTCATGGTGTAACCGTGGGGCGCGCCCTCGTAGACCTCCGAGGTGTAGCGCACGCCGGCCTCGTCAAGCGCCGCCTCCAGGGTCTTGATCTGCTCCGCCGTCATCGCGTGGTCCTGGTCGGCGTGGCCGAAGTACAGCTCGCCGGTGATCCCGCCGACCGCCAGGTGCGGGCTGTCGGGCTCGTCCGTGGCGAGCCGGCCGCCGTGGAAGCTGCCGACTGCCTTCACGCGGTCCGGGAACGCCTCGATCACGCGCAGCGCGTTGGTGCCGCCCATGCAGTAGCCGGTGATCACCACCGGGCCCGCGTCGACGCCCTCCTGCGCGGCGAAGAAGTCGAGGTAGGCCCGCGCGTCACGGGTGATCGCGGCCGTGTCGAGCGCCTGGATCAGCGGCATGATCTTGCCGAAGATCGCCCCGCGCTTCTCCGGGTCTTCGAGTCCGGCCACGTCGATGTCCCCCGCCGGGCCGCCGCGGTAGAGCAGGTTCGGCGCGAGCACGGCGTACCCGCGCTCGGCGATCCGGTTCGCCATCTCCTCGATCCGGGGGCGCAGCCCGAACGCGTCCGGGAACAGCAGCACCCCGGGGTGGGGACCGCCGTCCGGGACAGCCAGGTACGAGTCGGCGGTGCCGTCCTCGGTCGGGACGTCCACCTTCGCAGTGCGCATCCGTTGTCACTCCCATCGCTTCGGCAGTTTCGATCACCAACCTACTCGCGCGGGGAGGACAGCGGCGGGGGCGGTGGTGGCAAGTTCGGCGGCGCCGGCGGGTGATCCACTCCCGCCGGCGCCGCCGGTCCCCCGCCCCCGGGGGTCTTAGCTGCGGTACACGCCGAACTCGTACAGCGAGTAGCCGTATGCCGTGCCGCGCTGAGTGGCCGACATCCGGACATACCGCCCGGTGCCGCTGACGACGAGGTCGTCCGCGCCGCCGTCGCCGGTCGTGGTGGTGTAGACGCTGTGCCAGTTCGCGGCGTCGTCGCTGACCTGGATCTCGTACGCCTTGCCGTAGGCCGACTCCCAGATCAGCTGCACGTGGTCGAAGGACTGCGAGTGGCCGAGGTCGACCTGGAGCCACTGCGGATCGCTCCAGTCGCTGGCCCACCGGGTGGCCGCGTCGCCGTCGGTCGCGGCCTGCGGCGGGTACGGGGCGCCGGGGCCGTCGGCCTGGTAGCTCGAGGCGGTGGTGACGGCGCCGCGCGCGATGTTCGTGCCGCTCACCGGCGGCGCGACCACCCGCAGGGAGCGGGTCTCGATGCCGACGTTGCCATGGCCGTCCCGGGCGTAGAGGTAGAGCTTCCACACCCCGAGCGTCGACGGCGCGGTGACGGTGAACGGGCCGCCGCCGGTGAACTGCGCCGGGATCAAGCCGCCCGCGCCGTTGATGTACTTGCTGTTGTAGCCCATGGTGTACGTGATCGGGTCGCCGTCGGGGTCGGCCACGCCGGCGGTCATGGTGAACGTGGCGCCGGCCGGCACATCGGTGATGCGGCTCAGGTTCATCGAGCTGATCACCGGCGGGGTGTTGCCGTCGGTCCGTCCACTGTAGAGCTTGCGGACGGCGTACCAGGAGAGCCGTTTCTCGTTGCCGGTGGTGATGTTGAACCACACGCCGCCGAAGTCGCCCTCGCTGCCGTAGTGGAACAGGGTCGCGCCCAGCGCCACGCCGGGGTGGCCGAGGATGCAGTTCCACGCGTTCACGTAGCCGTCGCGCTTCTGCACGTCGGTCGGCTCCGTGGGCACGCCGTTCGCGTCGTTCGGCACCTCCCACTCACCGGCCGGCCCGGTTTCGGTGACGATGTAGGGCTTCGTGTAACCGCCGGCGTTCCAGTCCTGCTTCACCTGGCAGATCTGCTTGTAGGCGTTGACGGAGTACAGGTCCAGGCTCGGCGCGTACGCCTTGTAGTACGGCCAGGCCCCGGTCCACGCGTCGGTGGAGGTGACCGGGTGGTTCGCGTCGATGGCGTGGATCGCCTGCGCGGCCTGTTCGACGAACTGGGTGTAGGCCACGCGCTCCTGCTCCAGCTGCGTGCCGGAATAGCAGTTCTGCATGCCGAGGATCGACTCGTTGCCGACGTTCCACATCAGCACGCCCGCGTTGTCGCGGTACTCGGTCACCCAGCGCTGGATCTCGCCGAGCATGGTGTTCTTGTAGGTGGTGTCGGTGAGGTAGTCGACGCAGCCGCCGCTGCCCGGACCGCCGCCGGGCTGGAGCCAGAAACCGTTGATCACCTTGAGGCCGTTGGCCGCCGCGGCATCCAGCAACGGCTTGGTGGTGCCGTCGGTGCCCCAGGTGCGGACGGTGTTCACACCGGCTTCGTGCAGCTCCGGCATCCGCGTGGCGGCCTCACCGACCGGCGGGCCCCAGGTGAGGCCCTTGACCACGTACGGCGCGCCGTCCACGGTCAGCTGCCAGCTGCCCTGCGAGCCGGTCACCTTCACCACGCCGGGCCCGGCCGGGGTGGTGCCGCCGAAACTGCCGGCGACCTGGAACTCCCAGAGCGAGTAGCCGTAGGCGCCGACGCGGTGGGTGCCGTACATCCGCACGTACCGGCCGGAGCCGCTGACGTTCAGCGTCTGCACTCCCCCGGCGCCGGTCTTGGTGCTGTAGACCGGATGCCAGTTCGCGGCGTCGTCGGAGACCTGGATCTCGAACGCCGTGGCATAGGCCGATTCCCAGTTCAGGGTGACCTGGGTGATCGACGCGGTGGCGCCGAGGTCGACCTGCAGCCATTGGGGGTCGGCGTGGGCGGGGTCGGCGAAGGCGCTCGACCAGCGGGTGCCGGCGTCGCCGTCGACCGCGGCGGAGGCGGGGGTGCCCGCGCCTTCGCTGGACGACGCCGTCGCCGGCCTTCCTTGGGACAGCAGGCTCGCGGCCCGTGCGGCGGGCGGGACGGCCAGCCAGCAGAGCACGAGCAAGACGGCCAGCGCCAGTGCGGAACGGGGGCGCACGGTCACAGGCAACGGTCGGTCCACGATGACTCCCGCGGCAGGGGACGATGGGAGAGCGCTCTCCAGTGCGCAGGGAAGATTCGCGCCGTCGCCCGGCCGTGTCAAGGGTTTTCCCGAAACCAGGCCGAAAATGGACAGAAACCGACTAGTCGTGACACCCGGGTGCTTCTTGACAGGAGCCCGGCTCGGTCACATGCTTTCTGGAGAGCGCTCTCCCACATCGGCCCCCTCACCGTGGAGGACTCTTGTCTTCGAAACTCGCGCTCCTCGCCTGCGCGGCCGCCGCGGCCCTCGCCGCCGCCTTCCTGACCGGCACGGCCGGCACCGCCGGCGCGGACGACGTCGTGACCCACCACGAATTCCAGGTCAACTGCTCGCCGAGCCACCACCAGCCCGACGACCCGATCGTCTTCCCGGGCCTGCCCGGCGCCTCGCACGATCACACCTTCCTGGGCAACAACACCACCAACGCGAACACCACCACGGAATCGCTGCTCGCCGCGGGCACCGGGAACACCACCTGCCTCGCGCCCGACGACCTCTCCGCGTACTGGTTCCCGACCGTGCTCAACGGTGACCAGGTGGTGCTGCCGAACTTCGCGCAGGTCGTCTACTACAAGTCCGGTGTGCTGGACTACAAGAGCGTCAAGCCGTTCCCGCAGGGACTGCGCTACCTCGCCGGCAACATGAACGCGACGCAGGACGAGTTCCAGCACGCGCCCGGCGCCATCGAGGGCTGGGAATGCGGGGAGAGCTTCCACAACTGGGACATCCCGGTGACCTGCACGCCCGGCAGCCAGCTCAACATCCGTTACCAGGCCCCGAGTTGCTGGGACGGCGTGCACCTGGACTCGGCCGACCACCGCAGCCACATGGCCTACCCGGACCCGGTTTCCCTGACCTGCCCGGCCGACCACCCGGTGCCGGTGCCGATGCTGGAGTTCAAGATGGCGTTCCCGGTCTCCGGCGACATGTCCGGCGTGCACCTGGCCAGCGGCCGCGGGTACTCCTGGCACTACGACTTCTTCAACGCCTGGGACCCGGAGACGCTCGCCGCGATGGTCACCCACTGCATCAACGGCGGCCTGCAGTGCGATCCGCGCGGGTTCGACGTCTACAAACCGGACCGCGGCGGCGTGCTCGGCCCGAACTACCGGCTCCCCGGCCGGCCGTGAAAGGCGCCGTCGCGTTCGTGGTGGTGGCGTTGCTCGCCGCCGGTTGCGCCACCACCACCGCGGCGGTCCCGAACGCCGCCCCCGCCACCACGTCCGCTGCCGCGTTCAACCAGACCGACGTCGCGTGGCTCGAGCTGACCGTGCCGATGACGGAGAACGCCGTGGCCGCACTGGAACTGGCGGGCTCCCACGGCGCCGCGACCGCCGTCACCGGGCAGCTGCTGGACGGGCAGCGCAAGCTGCTGGACCGGCTGCAAACGGTGCGCACGCGGGCCGGTCTCCCCGACGTGAACATCCACAGTGGACACCGGCTGCCGGGCCTGATCACCGCGGCGGACCTGGTGGTCTTGCGCGACGCGCAGGGCGAGGACTTCCGCCACCGGCTGCTGCCGCTGGTCGGCGCCCACCTGGCCCAGCTCGTCGTGCTCTCTCGCGGCGAGCAGCAGTCCGGCGCCGAGCCGTCGGCCCGCGCGCTGGCGGGCGACATCACGAAAGTCGCGCTGGAACACCAGACCCTCGTACGCGGCTGAGCCGCCGTCGCGTCGCATGCAGCTGGCATGTCGGCGCGTGGGATGCAGCGGATGACGCTTTCGCCTCGCTGAGTGCGGGGAAAGCGTCATCCGCTGCGTCGGGGCCGGCCGGCAGGGCGTCAGCCCGAGTCGCGTTCGATCAGGACCGGGTCGAACACGCGGGACACCGCGCGCAGGTCCGGGTCCGCCATCCGGTCGAGGACCATCCGCACCATCGCCGCGCCCATGTCCTCGACCGGCTGGCGGACCGTGGTCAGCCGGGGGCGGCAGGTGAGCGCGGCCGGGCTGTCGTCGAAGCCGATCACCGCGACGTCGTCCGGGACGCGGCGGCCGTGGTCGCGCAGCACCGACAGGGCGCCGTAGGCCATCAGGTCGTTCGCGACGAAGAGCCCGTCCAGCCCGGGTTCCTCGGCGAGCAGCCGTTCCATCGCCTGCTCGCCGCCGAGCTGGGTGAAGTTGCCCTCGGCCACGGCGACGTAGGCGTGCCCGTGCCGCGCCATCGCGTCGCGGAAGCCGGTCAGGCGGTCCTGGCCGGCCGCGGTGTCGGCCGGGCCGGCGATCGTCGCCATCCGCCGGCAGCCGCGGGCGACCAGGCGGTCGGCCGCGAGGCGCGCGCCGTCCTGGTGCGCGACGTCGACCCAGCACACCGGCGCGGGCCGTGTGGGCCGGGCGAACAGCGCGGTGGGCATGCCCGCTTCGGTGAGCATCCGGGGCAACGGATCGGTGCCGTGCAGGGAGATCATCAGCACCCCGCCGACGTTCTCCTGCCGCAGCTTGCCCACCAGCTTCGCCCGCTCGTCGTCGCTGTCGACGACCATCAGCAGCGGGTGCAGGCCGTGCGGGCGCAGTTCGGCGAGCGCGCCGTCGAGCACCCGGCCGAAAAACGGGTCGCCGAACACGCCGCCGCCGAACTCCTCCTGGCCGATGTGCCGGTCGGGCTCGGAGACGACCACCGCGACCGTCGCGGTCCGGCGGTTCACCAGCGACCGCGCGGCCTGGTTCGGCACGTACCCGGTCTCCGCGATGGCGCGCTCCACCGTTTCCCGCAGCCGCGGGTCGACGTTGCGCACCCCGTTCACGACTCGCGAAACGGTGGCGCGCGAGACGCCGGCCACGCGCGCCACGTCCTCCAACGTCGGCGGCTGCTGCGTGGTCACGTGTTCTTTCTAGCATGCGTGAGAGCGCTCTCCCACTCGGCGTGCGACGATCACCTGCGAGCGCCGGCAACCTCCAGGGAGCACCCGTCATGACCCAGCACCGCCTCGAGCCCACGCCCGGTACCACCGTGGACTGCTTCAGCCGCGACACCCCACCCGTGCTGACCGTGGACGCCGGCGACACGGTGGTCGCGGGTTCCCTTGACGCGCACGGGTTCCTGGAGCGGCAGCGCACGCCCGGCGAGCAGCGGCCGCGGATGTTCGAGCCGGGCCGCGGCCACTGCCTCACCGGGCCGATCGCCGTGCGGGGCGCCGAGCCGGGCACCGTGCTCGCGATCCGGATCGAAGACCTGCGCCCCGGCGAGTGGGGCTGGACCGTGGCCGCGGCGAAGGACAACTGGCTCACCCGCCGTCTCGGCGTCGCCGACGGGCCGCCCGGGCGGCTGCTCTGGGAACTGGACGCCGACGCGCGCACCGGCACCAGCGACCGCGGCCAGACCGTGGCGCTCGCGCCGTTCCTCGGGGTGCTGGGCCTGCCGCCGGCCGAGCCGGGCGAGCACTCGACCATCCCGCCGCGGCCCGAGGGCGGCGGCAACATCGACTGCCGCGAACTCGTCGCCGGGTCGACGCTGTACCTGCCCGTGACGGTCCCGGGCGCGCTGCTGCACCTCGGCGACGGCCACGCCGCCCAGGGCGACGGCGAGGTCGGCGGCACCGCGATCGAATGCCCGATGACCACCCGGCTGACCCTGGACGTGGTCCCGGCCCCGCAGCGCCCGGTGCCGGGCATCCACGCGGAGACCCCCGCCGGCCGGGTCACGTTCGGCTTCCACGAAGACCTCAACGAGGCCACCGCGGAGGCGCTCGGCGCGATGCTCACCTGGCTGCAGGCGCTGCACGGCCTCGACCGCCCGACGGCGCTGGCGCTGGCCAGCCCGGTGGTGGACCTGCGGGTCACCCAGGTCGCGAACCAGACCTGGGGCGTGCACGCCGTCCTGCCCACGGGCGCCATCCGCTGAGCGCTCCCCCCATGGCCCGGCCAGGCGATCCGCCGCGCCCCGCGAGCACCGGGGTTCGCCTGTTACCTATCCGCCTTAATTCGAGTCGAGAATTAACAAGACTTCCGATGGGTCCGGACCTATTGACGGCCTCCGCTTTGTCCGGTCAGGATCGCCTGGGCCCTGCCGGGCCCGCTCGCCGCCTCTTCAGAACGGACTGTAGATGGCCAGAAGATCCCCCGGGTGGTCCCGGGCTCGCCGGACCACATTCGCCGCACTCGCCAGCCTCACGCTGCTCGGCGGTGTCGCCCACGCGGCACCCGCCCCCGGGTCGGCACCCGCCCCCGCCGCGCAGCCCGAAATCGGGCAGCCCGCCCTCGACAAAAACGGCTGCGCCCGCATCGAGCAGAACCTGCCGACCCTTTCGGACTGGCCGAAGGTCGACAGCAAAATCACCAAGAACCCGAAGGACGAGCAGCGCATCGCCCAGATCGTCGCCGGCATGACGCTGGAGGAGAAGGTCGGGCAGATGACGCAGCCCGAGATCTCCGCGATCACGCCCGACGAGGTGAAGCAGTACGCCATCGGCTCCGTGCTCAACGGCGGTGGCTCGTGGCCGGGCGGCAACAAGCACGCCACCCAGCAGGACTGGCTGAGCCTGGCCGACGCCTACTGGACCGCCTCGAAGTCCACCCGCACCCGGATCCCGGTGATCTGGGGCATCGACGCCGTGCACGGCAACAACAACGTCTACGGCGCCACCGTCTTCCCGCAGAACATCGCGCTCGGCGCGGCCCACGACTCGTGCCTGGTCCGCGACGTCGAGA
This sequence comes from Amycolatopsis sp., assembly GCA_036502365.1. Taxonomy (GTDB): domain Bacteria; phylum Actinomycetota; class Actinomycetes; order Mycobacteriales; family Pseudonocardiaceae; genus Amycolatopsis. The sequence goes on along the minus strand of DASXYS010000071.1, from coordinate 3,980 downwards.
ACGCGACCGCGCGCCAGATCCGCGCGACCGGGCAGGACTGGGCGTTCGCGCCGACGCTGGCCGTGGTCCAGGACGACCGCTGGGGCCGTACCTACGAGGGCTTCTCCGAGGACCCGCGCATCACCCGCGCCTACGGTTACGAGGCCATCAACGGCCTGCAGGACGGCGCGACCAAGCGCATCGGCTCCAACGGCGTGATCGCCACCGCCAAGCACTTCATCGGCGACGGCGGCACCACCAACGGCCAGGACCAGGGCGTGAACGCCTCGTCCGAAGCCGACATGATCAACATCCACGGCCAGGGCTACTACGGCGCGCTCGGCGCCGGCAGCCAGACCGTGATGGCGTCGTTCAACAGCTGGACCAATCCCGACCTCGGCATCAACGAGGGCAAGATCCACGGCAGCGACAAGGCGCTGAACCAGATCCTCAAGGGCAAGATCGGCTTCGACGGCCTGGTCGTGTCCGACTGGAACGGCATCGGCCAGGTCACCGGCTGCACCAACGCCAGCTGCCCGCGCGCGATCAACGCCGGCATCGACCTGGTGATGGTGCCGAACGACTGGAAGGCGTTCATCACCAACACCGTCGCCCAGGTCCGCGACGGCCAGATCGCGCAGTCGCGCATCGACGACGCGGTCACCCGCATCCTGCGCGTGAAGCTGCGCGCCGGAATCCTGGACGAGCAGAAGCCGTCGGACCGCTCGTACGCCAACTCCGGCGACGCGCTGAAGGACAACTGGCTCGCCCGCGACGCCGTGCGCGAGTCGCAGACCCTGTTGAAGAACAACAACAACGTGCTGCCGCTGAAGCCGAAGTCGAAGGTGCTGGTGGTCGGCAAGAGCGCCGACAGCATCTCGAACCAGACCGGCGGCTGGACGCTGTCGTGGCAGGGCACCGGCAACACCAACGCCGACTTCCCCAACGCCACGTCGATCCTCGGCGGGCTGCAACAGGACCTCGGCGCCGCGAACGTCACCTACGACCCCACCGGCACCGTGGACCCGAAGGGTTACGACGCCGTCATCGCGGTGCTCGGCGAGACGCCGTACGCCGAGGGTGTCGGCGACCTGCAGCGCAAGACGCTGGAGGCGGCGAAGCTCTACCCCGAGGACCTGGCGACGCTGGACAAGGTCAGCGGCAAGGGCACCCCGGTGGTCACGGTCTACGTCAGCGGCCGCCCGCTGTACGTGAACAAGGAGATCAACCGCTCCGACGCGTTCGTCGAGGCCTGGCTGCCCGGCACCGAAGGCGGCGGCGTGGCAGACATGCTGGTCAAGGGCAAGGACGGCACCGGATTCCAGGGCAAGCTGTCGTACTCCTGGCCGAAGAGCGCGTGCCAGACGCCGCTGAACCCGTGGAGCCCGAACTACGATCCGCTGTTCCCGCTCGGCTACGGCCTCAAGACCGGGCAGACCGCCACCGTCGGAACGCTCGACGAGACCGCGGGCCCGACGACCTGCGGGTCCACCGGTGGCGGCGGCACCGCGACCGAGGACCTGCCGATCTTCGACCGCACGGCCGTGGCTCCGTACAAGGCGTTCATCGGCTCGGCGTCGAACTGGGGCGGCACCGAGATCGGCCCGGACGGCACCGCGGCGCACCCGGAGATCACCGTCACCCCGGCCGACGTCAACGTGCAGGCCGACGGGCTGAAGTCGACCTGGACCGGCACCGGCGCGGCGCAGGTGTACCTGCAGAACCCCAGTGGCACCAACGATCTGCGGGGTTATCTGAACGCGGATTCGGCGCTGGAGTTCGACGTGATCGTGAACTCGCCACCGGTGAACCGCACGGTGGTGAGCATGCACTGCGTCTACCCGTGCTTCTCGGAAGTCAACGCCACCAAGCTGTTCACGGACCTGCCCGCAGGCCAGAAGTCGACGGTGAAGATCCCGCTGTCGTGCTTCGCGAACGGGCTGGACTTCCAGAACGTCAACACCCCGTTCCTGGTCTACACCGACGCCGCGTTCTCGGCCTCGTTCGCGAACGTGCGGTGGTCGCCCGGCGGGGCCAAGGATCCGGACGCGAAAGCGTGTTCGGATCTGACCTAGCGCTCCAGCCGGCGGGTGGTGAGGTTCGGCCTCACCACCCGCGGGCCCTCAGGTTTCCGTTTGGAGCTTCCCGGCCAGCTCGGTCACCTCCGCGGTCGCCGTGGCCAGTGACTCCGCGGCGAGGGCTTCCATGCCCACGAGCGCGGGGTTCTCGCGTACGCGCGTCAGCTCCGCCTTCACCACCGAAAGCCGCTCCGGCGTCACCCCGAGGTTCGTCAGGTAGGCGCGCAAGTACGGCAGCTGGAAGTCGAAGGCCTCGCGCGGGGCACCGGGGCCATAACCCCCGCCGCGTGCAGCGACCACCACGAAGTTCGTGTCGCGCAGCACCCGCTCCCCCGTCGCCGGGTCGGTGAAGGCGCCCGGGAACGTGACCCGGTCGATCCACGCCTTCATCGAGGCCGGCACGGTGAAGTTGTACATCGGCAGGCCCAGCAGGACCGTGTGCGCGGAGCGGAGCTGATCGATCAACGGGCGGGTCAGCGCCCACTCACGCAGCTCGGCGTCGTCGGCGGCCAGCTCGGCGACCTCGTCGAGCGCGGTCGTCCCGTGCCGCTCCACGCGGCGGCCGAGAGTCGCGTACGGCGCGCGGATCAGCGGCACCGGGTCCTCGGCCAGGTCACGGCGTCGCACCGGCCCGCGCCAGGCCGACGCGAACAGCGCCGTCAGCCGCCGGCTCACGGACTCGGCCCCGTCGGCGCTGGAGTCGAGGTGCAGCAGCAGCGCCTCGGTTAGCATGTCGGTCATCCGGTTCGGTTCCCCTTTTCGTTGCTCTCGTCGGTGATCTGGTCTCCCTGCCGAACCCGACGAAGCAGGACGAGGAAAGGTGACCGATGCCCGAGGACAACGCCCTGGCGCAACGATTCGAGGCGGAACGGCCCCGGCTGCGCGCGCTCGCCCACCGGCTGCTGGGCTCCGCCGCCGAAGCCGAGGACGCCGTGCAGGAGGCCTGGCTGCGGCTCGCCCGGCAACCCGGGAGCACGGGAACCGCCGGAGCCTCGGAGATCACCGGGACCACCGGGATCGCCAACCTCGCTGCCTGGCTGACCACGGTCGTCTCGCGGGTGTGCCTCGACGTGCTGCGCGCCCGCCGTGAAACGCCCGTCGAACAGGTGCCGGAGCACGGCGTCCAGGCCGGGCCGGAGGACGAGGTCGTGCGCGCGGGCGAGGTCGGCCGCGCGCTGCTGGTGGTGCTGGCGGCTCTCCCGCCGGCCGAGCGGGTCGCCTTCGTGCTGCACGACCTGTTCGCGGTGCCGTTCGACGCCATCGCGCCGATCGTGGACCGCACCCCCGTCGCGGCGAAGAAACTGGCCAGCCGGGCGCGGCTGCGGGTGCGCGGCACGCCCGCCGTCCCGGACGCCGACCTGGCCCGGCACGCAGAGGTGGTGGCGGCGTTCCTCGCCGCGGCCCGCGGCGGCGACCTGGCCGAGCTGCTCCGGGTGCTGGCCCCGGACGTCGTCCGGCACGCCGATCCGGCCGCCCTGCCCACGGGCGCTCCGACGGTCCTGCGCGGCGCCGACGCCGTCGCCCGCGGCACGCAGCTCTTCAGCGGCCGGGCCGCACTGGCCGAACTCGCCCTCATCGACGGACAGCCCGGCCTGATCCTCGCCCCGGCGGGCCAGCTCACCGGCGTCCTCCGGATCACCGTGACCGAAGGCCGGATCGCTGCCTACGAGGTCGTCGCCGATCCGGTCCGGCTGGCCGAGGTGACCGTCGCGATGCTGCCGGAGCGCCGGCGAGCGGCCGTATAGAACGTTATACGGCTGGCTCGGGTGATCAGTGCCCGTCCGGGAACGGCCACTCGTTCGTCACGCAGGTCAGGTGGTCGGCGGGCACCGCGCCCTGGTCGCCGCCGGGCACGTTGTTGAGCCGGGCCACGTAGTCGTCCGAGACGCCGAACGACTGCTGCATCATCACCGGCGCGGGCTG
>DASXYS010000070.1:0-8500 GCA_036502365.1 Amycolatopsis sp. | reverse complement strand
TGTTGGGCGCCTGGAACTTCGAGCTGAACGTCATGCCGTACAACGTCAACGGGACCATCACCGCGGCCACGATCACGTAGCTGACGTGAATGTCCAATCCGGACAGTGCGGTGAGCGCCTGCGCCATGATGGCGCCCTCGTAGGCGAGGAAGATCAGCGTGTACGTCGCGTAGACCAGCGAGGTCAGCGTCGAGCCGAGGTAGCCGAAACCGGAACCCCGGGTCAGCAGGTCGATGTCGACGTGCCTTCGCGTGATGGCGAACGCGATCACCAGCGTCAGCGGCAACGTGACCGCCGCGGCGACGAGAAACCCGATCAGCGCGTTGGCGAAGCCGAACGCATTCACGAACGCCGCGTCGAGCGCGTACCCGGCCATGGCCGAGATCCCGACCAGGCAGCTGAGGAACACCATCCACGGCGACCATTTCCGGAACGACGCCGGTGTGTAGCGCAGTGAGTAGTCTTCCATGTGCGGGTTGTCAGCGAGCCCCATGTCCGCTCCTTCCGGCCGGCTGGGCCGAAAGCTAGGAACGGAGTATTGCCGGGGTGTATCGGCGCGAGTTGCGCGCGGTTACGCCACGGCGGGAGCGTCGATCATGTGCTGACCTGCGAATTCCCGCGGGAAGATCACGGAAACGCCGGTTCGCGGGCCGATTCTGCCGAAAGACTCGTGAGTGTTTATGACGGTTCTAACCGTCATAAACACTCACGAGTCCTATCAGCCGGGTCAGGGATTCATCGAGTAGGCGCCGGAAAGCCCGCGCACCATCGTCCACACGCGATCGAACCGCTCGGCGTCGACCACTGGCTTGCGCAGCGCCGCCAGCGCGATCTTCTGCTGTGCGTCGGTGGAGCTGGCCTTGCCGTTCAGGTCGACGGCGGCGGCACTAAAGTCCTGCACCAGCACGGCGAAGATCTGGTCGACGACGTCGGTCTCCAGGCCGGTCAGCTCAGCCTGCTCCAGGACCAGCTGGCCGTAGACGACGAGCGTGAACAGCTCGGTCAGCGCCAGGCCGAAGTCGAGGTCCTTCTGCTGCGCCTCGTCCGGAGTGGCCTCGGTGAGCAGCTTGACCAGCGCCGCGGCCTGCTCGGTGAACAGCGCGACGTTCGGGATGCCGGACGCCTTCTCGTACGCGGCCTTCCAGTCGTGGAAGCGGACTTTCGACAGACCGCGCGCCGGGCCCTGGCGGAACAGGAACTCGTCGTCCGCGGCGTCGTCGCGGGTCGGCACCGGGGCGTAGTCCTGCGGCGCGAAGAGGTACGCGGGCATGAACTTCGCGATCAGCGCGAGGTTCACCGCGACCGTGCCCTCCAACTTGGGCAGGCCGTCGATGTCGTTCTTCGCCATCGCCAGGTAGGTGTCGGCCTCGAAGCCCTTCGCGGCGACGACGTCGGCGACCAGGCCGATCACCTTCTGTGCCTCCGTGGTCACCTTCATCTTGGTGATCGGGTTGAACAGCAGGTAGCGGCGGTCGTCAGGGCCGGCGGAGCGGAAATAGTCCACCGCGCGGTCGGAGAACAGCTTCATCGCGACCAGCCGCGCGTACGCCTCGACGAACTCGCGGCGCACATGCGGGAAGTCGGTGACCGGGTTGCCGTAGAGGATCCGGTTCTGCGCGTGCGTGATCGCCTCGTACAGCGAGTGCGTCGCCATGCCGATGCCGCCGAAGCACAGGTTGAACTTGCCGATGTTGACCGTGTTGAGCGCGGCGCTGAAGGCCTCCGCGCCGACGTGCAGGAGGTCCTCGGCGTGCACCGGGTAGTCCTCGAGCCGGAACTCCGCGACGTACATCTGCGAAGGCACCACGTTTTTCACCACGTGGTAGTTCGGGTGGTTCGAGTCGGCGTAGAAGAACACGTACTGATCGGGCCCCTCGACGCCCTCGATCCGGCCGAACACCGAGACCGTCTGCGCGCAGTTCCCGTTGCCGATGTAGTACTTCGAGCCGTTCGCGCGGTAGCTGTCGCCATCCTTGGTGAGCACCAGGTCGGACGAGTAGATGTCCGCGCCGTGGTCCTTTTCGGACAGTCCGAACGCGCCGACGCCGCCGGCCGCGAGCGCGTCCGCGGCCCGCTTGCGCGCGACGTCGTTGGCGCTCTGCCAGACCGGGCCGAGGCCGAGGATGGTGACCTGCCACGGGTACCAGTAGTTGAGCCCGTAGAACCCGAGGATCTCCGACAGTGCGGCAACGCGGCTGGTGTCCCAGCGCTTGTCGGGGCTGCCGTCGGCATTCGCGGCGGGTGTGAGGAAGGTGGCGAACAGGCCCTGCTCCCCCGCGAACTCGAGGAAGTCCGCGTAGAAGACGCGGGCGTGGTAGTCCTCGGTGAGCTTCACCTTCCCCCGCGACTCGAACCAGTCGATCGTGGCGCGCAGCAGGCGCCGGGTCTCCGGGTCGAAACGCTGCGGGTCGTAGGCCCGCGGGTTCAGCAACAGCGACGTCGCGGTCATGGCACTCCTGTCGGTGATTACTCATCGGTAACTTAGCAAGCGGGCCAAGTGCGGGCAAACTCACGCGACGGGAGCGGCACGGACCAGGTAAACTGATCATGCGGTCCGCTCAGTTCTGCCTCGGGCCGTGTTGTCGACTACCACGCGCCGCGGCCGTAAAGGGTCTGCGCCGGGCAGGACAACCCTTCTCAGGTATGGAGACCAGGGCGCATCGAGCGTCCACACCGCTTATGACGACTTTCACCGAACTCGGCCTGCCCGCCACCCTCGTGGACGCCCTCGCGGCACAGGGTGTCACCGAACCGTTCCCCATCCAGGCGGCCACCCTGCCGCACACGCTCGCCGGCCGCGACGTGCTCGGCCGCGGCCGCACCGGCTCCGGCAAGACCTATGGCTTCGTGCTGCCCCTGCTCAGCCGCCTGGCCGAGGGCCCGACCCGCCGCCGCCCCGGCCGCCCGCGCGCGCTGATCCTGGCGCCCACCCGCGAGCTGGCCACCCAGATCGAGGCCGCGATCCTGCCGCTGGGCAAGGTGCTCGGCCTCAAGACCACCACCATCTTCGGCGGCGTCAGCGCCGGCCCGCAGATCACCCGGCTGCGCGACGGCGTCGACATCGTCGTCGCCTGCCCCGGCCGGCTCGCCGATCACATGCGCCAGGGCGAGGTGAAGCTCGACCAGATCGAGATCACCGTGCTCGACGAGGCCGACCACATGGCCGACCTGGGCTTCCTGCCCGAGGTCCGGCGCATCATGGACGCCACCCCGGAGCGCGGCCAGCGGCTGCTGTTCTCGGCGACCCTCGACGGCGGCGTCGACGTGCTGGTCAAGCGCTTCATGCACGACCCGGTCACGCACAGCGTCGACTCGGCCCAGTCGCCGGTCTCGACGATGACGCACCACGTGCTGCACCTCGAGGAGACCCACCGGCTGCCGGTGCTCGTCGACCTCACCGCGGCGCCCGGGCGCACGCTGGTCTTCACGCGCACGAAGCACCGCGCCAAGACCCTCACCCGCAAGCTGGTGGCCAGCGGCGTGCCCGCCGTCGAGCTGCACGGCAACCTCGGCCAGAACGCGCGGACCCGCAACCTCGAGGCGTTCTCATCGGGCGCGGCGAAGACGCTGGTCGCGACCGACATCGCCGCGCGTGGCATCCACGTGGACGACGTCACGCTGGTCATCCACGCCGACCCGCCGGTCGAGCACAAGGCGTACCTGCACCGCTCGGGCCGCACCGCGCGGGCCGGCGCCTCGGGCACCGTCATCACGCTGATGACCGACGAGCAGGTCCGCGACGTGCGCGATCTCACCCGCAAGGCCGGCATCAAGCCGACCACCACGCAGATCGGCCCGGGCCACCCGCTGCTGGCGGAGCTGGCCCCGGGCGAGCGGACGTTCGACGCTTCCCCGCGCCGTCCGATCGTGGACAACCGGCCCAAGAAGGTCACCGCGGGCGGCCAGGCCGCGCCCGGCTCCCGCCGCGACGACGACGAGCGTCCCCCTCGCGGCCGCGGCCGTCGTGGTAGCGGTGGTCCCGCCGCCGAAAACCGCGGCGGCGCAGGCGCCCGCGCCGCAGCCCAGGCCCGTCGTGACGATGGCGGCGGCCGCGGCCAGCGCTCCGGCGGCGGCCGTTCGGGCTCCGGCGGGCGCGGCTCCCGCTCGGAGTACACGACCTACACGACCGAGACCGGCTCGGACCGTCGTGACGGCGGACAGGGCCGTTCCCGAGACCAGTCGGGCTCCGGCGCGGCCTCCGGCGGACGCTCGGGCTCCGGCGGCCGTTCCGGCTCCGGCGGACGCTCCGGCTCGGGTGGGCGCTCCGGCGCCGGCGCCCCGGCCCGCAACGGCCAGGCTCCCGCCCGCTCCACCTCCGGCGGCGGCCAGCGTGGCGCGGCCCCGGCCCGTTCCGGTGGCGGCCAGCCCCGCTCGGGCGGCTCGTCCCGCGGCGGCGCGGCGGCCTTCTCCTCGGGCACCCGCGCGGGCGGCCGTCGCTCCGGTCGCTGATCCGAAACACTCGACGAAGCAGGCCCGTGGGTTCGCCCCGCGGGCCTGCTTCGTTTCCGGGAACGTTCAGCCGAGCAGAGCCAGCGCCGCCGGGCCCGCGGCGAGCACGAAACAGGCCGCCGCATTGGTCTTCCGGTACTGCGCCAGCAGGGCGACGAACTCGCGCAGGAAGGCGCTCGGCACGAAATACGAAGCGGTCCTGGCGCCGATCACGTCCAGGCGCAGCCCCAGCCGCCGGGCGAGGACCGCGGTCCGGAAGACGTGGTAGTTGTTCGTCACCGCGAGGACGCGGCCGGTGAAACCACGCTCACGCAGCAGGGCGACGCTGTAGCGCAGATTTTCGTCCGTGGTCGTGGCCCGGTCCTCCAGCACGATCCGCGCGGCGGGCACCCCCGCGGCCACCAGGTAGTCCGCCATCGCGGCGGCTTCGGACTTCAGCTCGTCCGGGCCCTGGCCGCCGGAGACCACCACCAGCGCCTCCGGGCACCGGCGCCAGAAGACCACGGCCCGGTCCAGCCGGCTCGCCAGCAGCGGCGGCACCCGGTCCCCCAGCAGGCCCGAGCCCAGCACGATCACGGCGTCCGCGCGGGCGCGGCGGTTCACGCGGCTGTAGAGCACCGAGTACAGCAACAGCGCGGTGAACACGAAGGCCAGGTATCCCGCGACCAGCAGCGCCGACAGCGCGACCACCACCAGCCACTGCGGGTGCGCGAACCGCACCGCCGTCACGGTCACGCCGTAGAGCGCCAGCATGGCCAGCCCGGCCAGCAGGGAGAGCAGGTTCGCCAGGCGGTGTCCCTCGCGCCGCCACATCACCACGCCGTTCACGACCAGCGCCCACGGCAGCACCAGCGCGGACATCAGCGCCAGCACCAGGAACAGGATCAGCACCACGCTCTGCAGCCAGCTGACGCGGCCGAGCAGCCCGAGCAGCCACAGCCCGGTCAGCACCAGCGCGACGGCGAACCACACCGCGTTGCCGAACCGTCGCGGCTCACGCAGGAACCGCACCAGGAAGATCAGGACAGCGATCAGCGCCGGCACCCCGGAGAACATGACCGGGGATTCTGGCACCCGGCAACGAGCAGACCCATCAGAGTGACGCCGTGAGCCCCCGCGCGCGCAGCACCGCGCGCTCCGCCGGACGGAACACCAGCAGCTCGATGCCGACGCCCACCAGCATGATCAGGAAGATCGCCGCGATCACCTTCTCGATGGCGTTGAGCGACGAGCCCTGGTTCAGGTACGCGCCGAGCCCGACGCCCAGCTGGGGCGAAAGCGCGATCAGCTCGGCCGCCATCAGCGACCGCCACGAGAACGCCCAGCCCTGCTTGAGCCCGGCGAGGAACCCGGGCAGCGCGGCGGGCAGCAGGATGTAGCGCGCGGACGAGAGCCGCCCGGCGCCCATCGCCTGGCCGACGCGCGGCAGGATCGGCGGGATCTGGTCGATGCCCGACACGAGCCCGTTCGCGATCGAGGGCACCGAGCCGAGCAGCACGACGAAGTAGATGGCGCCGTCGTTGATGCCGAACCAGAGGATCGCGGCCGGCACCCAGGCCACCGACGGCAGGCTCTGCAGCCCGGTCAGCAGCGGCCCGATCGCCGCCCGCACCACCCGCACCTTCGCCACGAGCAGGCCGAGCGGCGTGCCGATGACCACCCCGGCGGCGAAGCCGAGCGCGGCGCGGTGCACCGAGGTCCAGATGTACTCGAACACGTCCCCGGAGACGAGCCGGTCCCAGAACTCGCCCCACACCGCGAGCGGCGCGGGCAGGTAGGTCTCCGGCCAGAACGCCGCGGCCCACAGCACCTGCCAGATGACCACCAGCAGCACCAAGGCGAGCACCGGCGGGAGGAAGCCCCAGGCGAAGCGCTTCCAGAAGCCCCGGCGTGGTTCCCCGGCCGGGGCGTCCAGCGCGTCAAGCCCAGCACTGACGGCGTCGACGGCGGCGTCGTCGGCGGCAGCGTCGGACCGGTCAAGCGGCGCCATGGGTACTGATCACCTCTCGCAGGTGCCCGGTGATTTCGTCGGTCAGCTCCGCGGCATCGGCCAGCGGCACGTCGGCCCACTCACGCACGACCCGGCCGGGGCGTGAGGACAGCAGGACCACGCGCTGGCCGAGCCGGACCGCCTCGCGCACGTCGTGGGTCACGAACAGCACCGAGGTGCCGGTACTGCGGTAGACGCGCAGCAGTTCGCCCTGGAGGACGTCGCGGGTGATGGCGTCGAGCGCGGCGAACGGCTCGTCCATCAGCAGCAGCGCCTGCTCCGGGTCGCCGCCGACGCGGTGGGTCGCGGCCAGCGCGCGGGCCAGCGCGACGCGTTGGCGCATCCCGCCGGAAAGTTCGTGCGGCCGCTTGTTCCCGGCGCCCTTGAGCCGGACCAGGTCCAGCAGCTCGGCGGCCTTCTCCCGGCGTTCGGCCCGGCCGAACCCGGCCAGCCGCAACGGAAGCTCGACGTTGCGGGCCGCGGTCAGCCACGGCATCAGCGCGGCCTCCTGGAACATCACCGCCGGCCGTGACGTGTTCAGCGTGATCTGCCCCGACGACGGCGCGTCCAGGCCCGCCACCAGGTTCAGCAGCGTGCTCTTGCCGCAGCCGGACGCACCGAGCAGGCAGACGAACTCGCCCGGCGCGACCTCCAGGTCGACCCCGTCCAGCGCGACCACCGCGCGCCCGGCCGGGCCGAACGCCTTGCCGACGCCGTCGAGCCGCACCGCGGCCGTGCCGGTGAAACTCGTCCGTCCACTGGGGAGGGTCGTGGTCATCGCGGGCTGCCTCACTGAGTCAGTTCGGGAGCGTTTACTGCGGGCAGGTTCTGGGCCTTCAGCACGTCGTTGAGCGGGCCGAAGTCGGCGAAGCCCTTCAGCGCGACCGCGGACTTCACCACACCCGCGGTCACCGAGTCCTGGGCGAGCTGCGGGAACTCGGCCGGGATCGGGTCGGTGGTCAGCTCGATGCCGGAAAACGCGCGATCCAGCACCGCCGGGCTCAGGCTGGCGCCGGCCAGGTCCTTGAGCTCGCCGTTGACCACGGTCTTCGCCTCCGCCGGGTTGGCCTTCGCCCAGTCGATCGCGGCCAGCTGGCCCTTGAGCAGCGCCCGCACGGTGTCCGGGTGCTGCTGCAGGAACTCGCTGCGCACGATGACCACCGTGGTGGGGAACCGGCCGTCCGGCCACAGGGACTTCTCGTCGACCAGCACCTTCGCGCCGGCGTCGAGCACCAGCCTCGACGACCACGGCTCGGGCAGCCAGCCGCCGTCGACCTCGCCCTTCTTGAACGCGTCGAGCGTCTTCGGGTTGTCCATCGTGGTGATCTTGACCTGGTCGGTCAGCTTCTTCCCGGCGAGGAACTTCTTGAGCGCGACGTCCTGGGTGTTGGCCAGCTGCGGGGTGGTGAGGTTCTTGCCCTTGAGCTGGTCCACGCTGGTGATATCGGGTTTCACGACCAGCTGCGCACCGCCCGAGACCGAGCCGGAGACCAGCTGGATGGCGCCCTTGGACTTGGTGAAGGCGTTGATCGCCGGGCCGGAGCCGATGAACGCGACGTCGAGCGAGTTGCCCAGCAGCGCGTTGACCTCGTCGGGCCCGGCGTTGAAGGTCTGGGTGGTGAGCTTCGTCGAGCCGAGGTTCTGGGCGAAGAAGCCCTTCTTCACCCCGATCAGCGCGGGCGCGTGCGTGACGTTCGGGAAGAACCCGAGCCGGACCTCGGTGGCCGCGCCCTCGTTCGCCGCGGGCGCGGCGGAGGTGTCGGCGCGGGAGCAGCCGGCGAGCACGCCCACGACGGTCAGGGCGGTCAGCGCCGAGGCCAGGAAGCGGGTTCTGCGGTGGGTGCGCACGTCAGCGTCGCCTTTCGGGGGTCGATGTCAGCGCGAGGTTCGCACGGTCACCCACTCGCGTGCAGGGACATCCGCATCCCGGGAAACCTGATGAGATCCCTTGACAACCAAATCCGGTGCGGCTAGCGCCACCTGATGTCGGCCATTCACCTACCGAATCACCGGCATCCTTTCCGGGCAAAACCGAGCGGGCGGGGGAGACGATCACTCGTC
>DASXYS010000069.1:0-15191 GCA_036502365.1 Amycolatopsis sp. | reverse complement strand
CAGGAGAAGTCAGGAACCCAGCCCGGTGCCGTCGCCGGTGACCGGGACGGTGAGGGGCAGGCCCGGGGTCAGGACGGCGCCGTCGAGGTTGTTGAGCTGTTTGATGCGGGTGACCACGGCGTCCTGGTCGCTGCCGGGGGCGAAGCGGGCGGCGATCGCGGACAGGGTGTCTCCCTGTTCGACCGACACCGAGGCAGTACGGGACGGGACCGCGCCGCCCGGTGCGCCCGCGCCGAAAACGCCCAATGCGGTGACCACCAGGCAGGCAGCCGCGGCGATCGCGAGCAGCCACGGCCAGCGGACGGCGGGGCGGCGTGCCTCGGCGCATGCGGCGGCGGTGCCCTTGCGGCCCGCGACGACACGCGCGCGGGTCGGCGGCCGCAGCGGCTCGCCGCGGCGCTCGCGCGCCACTCGCGCCGGGGCGGAAGGGCCCGGCACGGTGTCGCGGCGGGCAGGGGCGACCTGACGGACGGGGCGAAGCGGGCGGACCAGCCCGCGGTCGGCCAGGATCGACATGGCGAACCTCCTCGTGACCTGCTGCTCGGTTCGGTCCCGGCCCCACGCGACGCTCTCACCGGCGCCGATGGGACTGAGGTCGAACAGGCGTTCTATCGAACGCCCGTGCGAAGGTCTACCACCCCGCACCGACAAAATCGAGAGGACACGGCGTGTCGATCGAACAGATGTTTGAAATCGTCGTTACTGACGGCTAACGTCGGTCACCAGGACATCTGCCGGGCAGATGTCGTCGGCGAGCGTGCCCGCACCAGCGGGTGCCGGCCGGCGCACGCGGAACGCGCGGCCGCCCCCAAGGCGGCCGTGGGACGGCTGGAGGATACGCAGTGGCCAAGGAGAGCAAGGCGGGCACCACGCCCGGTGGCCCGGGCAAGGTGAGCGCCCTTCCCGAGGTCTACGACGTGGACGAGACACTCACCGTGCGTCAGCAGCAGGTGCTGGACGTGATCCGGACCTGGGTGAGCCGGTTCGGCTACCCGCCGAGCGTCCGGGAGATCGGCGAGGCGGTGGGGCTCACCTCGACCTCCTCGGTGTCGCACCAGCTGCGCGCGTTGCAGCGCAAGGGTTATCTGCGCCGGGACGCGAACCGGCCGCGCGCGGTCGGCGTGCTGTCGACCACCGACGACAACCCGATGGGCATCGACATCGACCAGCAGCCGTCCATGCCGAAGGCGGCGTACGTGCCGCTGGTGGGCCGGATCGCCGCGGGCGGGCCGGTGCTCGCGGAGCAGGCCATCGAGGACGTTTTCCCGCTGCCGCGCGAAATCGTCGGCGAGGGCGAGCTGTTCCTGCTGAGCGTCACCGGCGATTCGATGGTGGACGCGGCCATCACCAACGGCGACTGGGTGGTCGTCCGCCAGCAGCCGACGGCCGACAACGGCGAGATCGTCGCGGCGATGATCGACGGCGAAGCCACGGTGAAGACGTTCAAGCGCAAGGACGGCCACATCTGGCTGATGCCGCACAACGACGCGTACGAGCCGATCCCCGGCGACGACGCCACGATCCTGGGCAAGGTCGTCGCGGTCCTGCGCCGCCTCTGACAGCGCTTCCGAAGCAGGCCTCCGGCCATGCGGTGACGACGAGCAGCCCGGCCTCGATCGTGCCCGTGTAACGGAGGTGCCCGCCGCGGCCGGAACCGGCGCCCGTCTCTGGGGGACGGCGCCGGGGCCGCCGCCTAAGGCCATCGTGGCCCGCGCACGATCAACCGCCGCCGCACGACCGGACCGATTGTCCTCAATGGACAGAACCGGTGCCGCGTGACCGGCGGGCGTCAGCGGCGGCGCAGCTTGCGCACCAGAAGCCATCCGCCGAAGACCACCACGACCGTCAGTACCGCCGCCGGCAGCGGGGGAACTCCCCCGCCGGACGAAGAACCGGCCGCCGCCTCACCCTGGGACGCGCCGGCCGGTGAGCCACCGGCGGCGGAAACCAGCGAAGCGGCGTTCTTCACCGCGCGGACGGGCTGACCGACCCCTTCACCGGCTGACAACAGGGTGCCGTCGGGCTCGAAAGCCACTGCCTCACCCTGTTTCTCCCCCGCCAGGGGGACCCGGACGGGAGTACCTTTCAGCGCCGCGGCGACGTCGCCGTCCGGGGCCGCGTACAGGTAAGCGTCGGTGTAGGTGCGCAGCGCGACCACAGTGCCGTCGGCGCTGGTCGCGCCGCCTGTCACCAGCACCGAGCCGAAGGCGCCCACCGGGCCGCCCTTCGTGTCGGTGCTGTGGATGGTGACCGTGCCGACCTGCTCCAGCGGGACCGGGCCGGGCGTCGCGAGCGGGCCGCTCGGGCGGTACACCTTCGCGTCGCCCAGGATGTCCTTGGTGACCAGGTACGGCGTGCCGGACCGGTCGAGCAGCAGGGCTTCGGTGTCGTGCGGCCCGTCCGGGTAGGTCAGCCGGTGCAGCGTCACGCTTCCCCCGGACGGCTTCAGCTCCAGCAGGGCGACGGTAGCCCGCTTGTTGCTGTTGTCGCCGGTGTCCGAGAGCCACAACGTCCCGTCGGCCGCGCGGGCGAGGTCCTCGACGTCGTACGGGTCGGCGCTCGCGGAGAGCACCTTCTGCACCGCGCACGAACGGTCCAGCACGTACACCTGGACCTTGGTGCCGCCGTCGTTGATCGCGTACCAGTGCGTGCCGTCGGAGACCAGCCCGGAAAGCTCGGTCACCCGCGGGTCGGTCACCTGGCACAGCGTTTCGGGCGCGGGCGGCGCCGCGGCCGAGGCGGGTTGGGCGCCGATCAGCAGGAAAAACGCCGTCACAGCCAGGACGACTCGCACCAGCTCACCTCCGTAGTGTGCGGCCGGATTCAGCCGCACACTACGGAAGACGTGCTACCGGGGTGAGGAGTTGGTCTCGAACCGGCGCAGCGCCGCCGCGAGGTCCGGGTGGACCCGCACGAGCACCCGCGTGCCGTCTTCGACGTGCTCCTCTTCCAGCACCTCGCCGTCCTTGTGGGCGCGGGCCACGAGCTCACCCCGGGTGTACGGGACGAGCGCCTCGACCACCACCTCCGGGCGCGGCAGCCGGTCGGCCAGCACCTCGGCCAGCTCCGGGATGCCGGCGCCGGTGCGCGCGGAGACCAGCACCGAGCCGGCCAGCTGGTGCCGCAGCCGGGCCAGGGTGACCTGGTCGGCCGCGTCGGCCTTGTTGATCACGAGCAGCTCCGGCGGGAGCGGCTCCTTGCGGCTGCGGGTGATCTCGGCGAGCACCTCGCGCACCGCGTTCACCTGCTCCTCGGGCGCCGGGTCGGCGCCGTCCACCACGTGCAGCAGCAGGCCGGCGTCGGCCGCCTCCTCCAGCGTCGAGCGGAACGCGTCGACCAGCTGGTGTGGCAGGTGCCGCACGAAGCCGACGGTGTCGGTCAGGGTGAAGGTGCGCCCGTCCGCCGTCTGCGCCCGCCGGGTGGTCGGGTCCAGGGTGGCGAACAGCGCGTCCTCGACCAGCACGCCCGCGCCGGTCAGCGCGTTGAGCAGGCTCGACTTGCCGGCGTTGGTGTAGCCGACGATGGCCACGCTGGGCACCTCGTTGGCCACGCGCCGGCCGCGCTTGGTCTCGCGGATGGTGTCCATCGCGGCGATCTCGCGGCGCAGCTTGGACACGCGCTTGTTGATCCGCCGCCGGTCGGTCTCGAGCTTGGTCTCACCGGGACCACGCAGGCCCACGCCGCCGTTCGCGCCGCCGGCGCGGCCACCGCCCTGCCGGGACAGCGACGCACCCCAGCCGCGCAGCCGCGGGATGAGGTACTGCAGCTGGGCCAGCTCGACCTGGGCCTTGCCCTCCTTGGAGCTGGCGTGCTGCGCGAAGATGTCGAGGATCAGCGCGGTCCGGTCGATCACCTTGACCTTGACCTTCTCCTCGAGCTGGCGCAGCTGGCCGGGCGAGAGCTCGCCGTCGCAGATCACCGTGTCGGCGCCGGTCGCGATGACCACGTCGCGCAGCTCCCGCACCTTGCCGGAGCCGATGTACGTGGCCGGGTCCGGCTGCACACGCCGCTGGACCAGGCCTTCCAGCACCTCGGAGCCCGCGGTCTCGGCCAGCCGGGCCAGCTCCGCGAGGGAGGCGTCGTTCTGCTCGGCCGTGCCCTCGGCCCACACGCCGACCAAGACGACCCGCTCCAGCCGCAGCTGCCGGTACTCGACCTCGGTGACGTCCGCGAGCTCGGTGGACAGTCCCGCGACCCGGCGGAGCGAGGCGCGGTCCTCGAGCTCCATCTCGCCGGTGGACGGGTCTTCCTCGTAGTGGTCTTCATGTGTCAGTTCTGTCATCGTGCCTCCATGCTCCCACGATTCCCCGCGGGAGCCGAGTGGTTTACCTGCTCGGATAGATCGAAACGTAGACCGCGGTGCGGTCCTGGCCCGGCGCGTCGGGGCGGTGGCGGAACTCCTCCAGCAACTCGCCGAGCCGGTCCTTGAACTCCTCGACGTCCTGGGGCGGGACCTGGAAGACCAGCCGCGAGGAGTCCACCTCGCCCGGCTCGGCCTCGGCGAATTCGGCCAGGTAGGCCTCGAGCATCGCCTGGCCGACCGGCACGGCGCTGTTGTCGAGCAGCCAGGACAACCCGGTCGAGAGGTACGGGATCTCCTTCGCGCCGCGAGCGCCCCGGCGCGGCTCCTGCGGGGCGAGGAAACCGGTCTCCACCAGCCTGCGCACGTGGTGCAGGGTGGTCGCCGGGTCGCGGCCGAGCCGCTCGGCCAGCTCCTTGTTGGTCATGGCCTCGAAGGAGGTCAACCGGATGATGCGCAGGCGTATTCCGGACGCGAGCGCGGCCGCCTCGGCCTCCGTCGAGGGACGTCGTTTCGTCGGCACGGCTCCAGCCTAAGGGGTTAAGTGATTGACACTATCCAATCACTCGAAGACACTCTTCCGGGTGAGTAGGAATTCGCTCTTCTTCCACGCGGACTTCCGCCGGCTGTGGGCCGCGGACACCGCGAGCCAGCTCGGCATGTTCGTCGGCGTCACCGCCGTCCCGCTGCTGGCGGCGGTGACGCTGGCGGCCACGCCGTTCGAGATGGGCCTGCTGACCATGGCCGAGACGCTGGGCTTCCTGCTGCTCGGGCTGCCCGCCGGCGTGTGGGTGGACCGGCTGCCGCGCCGTCCGGTGATGCTGACCGCCGACCTGGTGCGCGCCGTGCTGATGCTGAGCATCCCGGTGGCCTGGTGGACGGGCCTGCTGACGATGGGGCAGCTGCTCGTCGTGGTGCTGCTGACCAGCTTCGCGACCGTGTTCTTCGACGTCGCGTACCAGGCGTACCTGCCGGCGCTGGTCGGCCGCGAGCGATTGCTGGAGGGCAACGCGAAGCTGCAGGCCGTCCAGTCCACGGCGCAGATCGCCGGGCCGAGCGCGGCCGGCGTGCTGGTCCAGGTCGTCGGCGCGGCCAGCACCGTGCTCACGACCGGGCTCGGCTATCTGGCCTCCGCGCTGTGCCTGTGGCGGATCCGCACCGTCGAGACCGTGGCGGAGCGCACCGGCCACGAGCGCCTGGTGCCGCAGATCGTCGAGGGCCTGCGGTTCGTCTTCGCCGACAAGCCGCTGCGCGCGATCGTCGCCTGCACCGCCACCGCGAACCTGTTCGGCGCCGCCGCGCAGGCCGTGCAGGTGCTGTTCCTGACCCGCACGGCCGGGCTGCCCCCGGCGGCGGTCGGGGTGCTGCTGGCCGTCGGCGGCATCGGCGGCATCCTCGCCGCGCTGTGCTCGGGCGCGATCATCCGCCGGATCGGCCAGGCGCGGTCGATCTGGCTGGTCCCGCTGCTGGTGTGGCCGGGCAACCTGCTCGTGCCGCTGGCCGGCCCCGGCTGGCGGCTGGCGCTCGCAGGCTTCGGCCTGGCCGCGGCCGGGTTCGGCGTCATCCTCTACAACGTCGCGCAGGTCTCCTACCGCCAGGCCATCACGCCGGACCGGCTGCTGGGCCGGATGAACGCGAGTGTGCGGTTCGTGGTGTGGGGCGCGATGCCGCTGGGCGGCCTGCTGGGCGGGGCGCTCGGCGAGACCGTCGGGCTGACCGGCGCACTGTGGATCGCCGTGATCGGCGAACTCTGCGGCGCGCTGTGGGTCCTCTGCTCGCCGCTGCGGCGGATGCGGGATCTCCCGGTCTCGGCGAAAGACACTTTGGCGCCCGCCTAGAGTTGGCCCATGAACGCAACTCCCAGCCCCAGCCCACGAGTCCCGGACAAGGTCGGTGTCGACGGTCTGGAGGCCAAGTGGGTACCGGTATGGGAGAGCGAAGGCGTCTACCGGTTCGATCGCGCGAAGCAGCGTGAGGACGTCTACTCGATCGACACCCCGCCGCTGACGGCGAGCGGTTCGCTGCACATCGGGCACGTGTTCTCCTACACCCACACCGATCTCGTCGCGCGGTACCACCGGATGCGCGGGCGCGAGGTGTTCTACCCGATCGGCTGGGACGACAACGGCCTGCCGACGGAACGCCGGGTGCAGAACCACTTCGGCGTGCGCTGCGAGCCTTCGCTGCCCTACGAACCGGGCTTCCGGCCGCCGGAAAAGCCGGGCAAGAACGCGATTCCCGTGTCACGGCGCAATTTCGTCGAGCTGTGCCAGGAGCTTTCGGAGACCGACGAGAAGGTCTTCGAGGACGTCTGGCGCCGGATCGGGCTCTCGGTCGACTGGAGCACGGCGTACCAGACCATCGACCCGGCCACGACGCAGATCTCGCAGCGCGCTTTCCTGCGCAACCTCGCGCGCGGCGAGGCTTACCAGTCCGAGGCGCCGACGCTGTGGGACGTCACGTTCCGCACTGCCGTCGCGCAGGCGGAGCTGGAGGACCGCGAGCGGCCTGGCGCGTACCACGACCTGGTGTTCCACACGGCCGAAGACGCCGAAGTGCTCATCTCCACCACGCGCCCGGAACTGCTGCCCGCGTGCGTCGCGCTCGTCGCTCACCCCGACGACGAGCGGTACCAGCCGCTGTTCGGGAAGACCGTGCGGACGCCGGTGTTCGGCGTCGAGGTTCCCGTGCGCGCGCACCACCTCGCCGACCCCGAGAAGGGCACCGGCATCGCGATGGTGTGCACCTTCGGCGACACCACCGACGTGACGTGGTGGCGCGCGTTGCAGCTGGAGACGCGGCCGGTGCTCGGGCGCGACGGCCGGTTCCTGCCCGAGCCGCCACGCGACGTGCCGGCCGAGGCGTACGCGCCACTGGCGGGCAAGACCGTCCACACCGGACGGCAGATCCTGGTGGACCTGTTGCGGGACAAGGACGCGCTGCGTGGCGAGCCGCGGCCGATCACACACCCGGTGAAGTTCTACGAGAAGGGTGACCGGCCGCTCGAGATCGTCACCAGCCGCCAGTGGTACATCCGCAACGGCGGGCGTGACGAACAGCTGCGCGCACGGATGCTCGACCGTGGCGCCGAACTGCAGTGGGTGCCCGCGCACATGCAGGTCCGCTACCGCGGCTGGGTCGAGGGCCTGACGAGCGACTGGCTGATCAGCCGGCAGCGGTTCTTCGGCGTGCCGATCCCGCTCTGGTACCCGCTCGACGCCGCCGGCGAGCCGGACCACGACGCCGTGCTGGTGCCGAACGACTCGAGCCTGCCGGTCGACCCGAGCACCGACGTGCCGCCCGGCTGCACCGCGGACCAGCGTGACGTGCCGGGCGGCTTCACCGCCGAGGTGGACGTGATGGACACCTGGGCGACGTCGTCGCTCACACCGCAGATCGCCGGTCGCTGGAGCCTGGACGACGACCTGTTCCGCCGCGTGTTCCCGTACGACCTGCGGCCGCAGGCGCACGAGATCATCCGCACCTGGCTGTTCTCCACGGCCGTGCGCGCGGAGCTGGAGGAGGGGGTGCTGCCGTGGCGTGAGGCGGCGATCTCCGGCTGGGTGCTCGACCCGGACCGCAAGAAGATGTCGAAGTCGGTCGGCAACGTCGTGACCCCGGCCGACCTGCTGGAGAAGTACGGCTCGGACGCGGTGCGGTACTGGGCGGCGAGCGCGCGGCCCGGCGTCGACACGGCCGTGGACGAGGGCCAGATGAAGGTGGGCCGCCGCCTGGCGACGAAGCTGCTCAACGTGAGCCGGTTCGTGCTCGGCCTCGGGCTGCCGTCACCGGACGCGGTGGCGTCGGAGCCACTGGACCGCGCGGTGCTGGCGGCGCTGTCTTCGGTCGTCACGGAGGCGACGGCGGCGTTCGAGACTCTCGACTACGCACGGGCGCTGCAGCAGGGCGAGACGTTCTTCTGGACGTTCTGCGACGACTACGTGGAACTGGTGAAGGGCCGCGCATACGGTGACCGTGGAGAGGCGGCGGCGCAATCCGCGCGGGCAGCGCTGACCACAACGCTTTCGGCGGTGGTACGGCTGTTCGCGCCGTTCCTGCCGTACGCGACGGAGGAAGTCTGGTCGTGGTGGCAGGAGGGCTCGGTGCACCGCGCGCCGTGGCCCACCGCGGTCCCGGCCGACGGCGACCCGGCTCTGCTCACGCTGGCCGGCTCGGTGATCGCGGCGGTGCGGCGCGCGAAGACCGACGCGAAGGTGTCGATGCGCGCCGGCGTGGAATCCCTGACGGTGACCGCTCCGCCCGAGGTGCTCACCGGTTTCGGCGACATCGAGGCGGACATCCGCACTGCGGGCACCGTCGCGTCGGTCAGCACCCGGCCCGGCGAAGGCGATCTGGCGGTCGAGGTGACGATCGGCGGCTGAGAGTGGCCGCCGCCGGTGCTCACGCGCCGGCGGCGGCCCACCAGGCTTCGTCGAGTTCGCCGCGGGCGACGATCTCCGCGGGGCCGGTCAGGGTGGACGCGCCGCGGGCCACCGTGACGGTCACCCGGCCGCCCGGAATGTCGACGGTCGAGGAGCCCGTGTCGGTGCCCGCCAGGTGCAGGGCGGCGGCCACGGCGGCGACCGTGCCGGTGCCGCAGGCGCGCGTCTCCCCCACGCCGCGCTCGTGGACGCGCATCCGCAGCGCGCCTTCACCCAGCAGGTTGACGAACTCGAGGTTCACCCCGGCGGGGAAGAAGTCGTGGTCGAAGTCGGGCTGGTGCTCCAGGTCGAGGTCGGCCACGTCGTCGTCGAGCACCGAGACCAGGTGCGGGTTGCCCACGTCCACGGCCACGCCGGAGAACGGGCGGCCCGCCACCACCGTCACCGAGGTGCCGGTGATCGTCGCCGGTCCCATGTGGACGGTCACGGTGCGGTCCGGGTGGACCACCACCGGGCGGTCGCCCGCGCGGGTGCCGACGGTGAACTCGCCCGCCTCGGCCAGGCCCGCCTCGACCAGGTATCGCGCGAACACGCGCACACCGTTGCCGCACATCTCCGCGATCGAGCCGTCGGCGTTGCGGTAGTCCATGAACCACTCGCCCGCGGACTCCAGGCCCGCCTCGCCCGAGCGGACGACGCGCAGCACGCCGTCCGCGCCCAGCCCTCGCTGCCGGTCGCACAGCGCGGCCACCCTGGCCGGCGTGAGGTCGAGCCGGCCGGACGGGTCGGGCAGCAGCACGAAGTCGTTTTGTGTGCCGTGGCCCTTGAGGAACTCGATGCCGCCCATGGCTCCAGGTTAGCGGCCGAGGACGTCGAGTACGTGTGCGGCCAGTTCACCGGAAGCGCCGTCGAACCACTGGATCCGCTTGTCCCGGCGGAACCAGGATCGCTGCCGGCGGACGAAGCGCCGGGTGGCCTGCGCGGTCGCCGCGGCGGCCGCCTCGAAGTCCCCTTCGGCGTCCAGCTCCGCGAGTACCTGCTGGTAGCCGAGCGCCCGCGAAGCCGTCTTCCCCTCGCGCAGCCCGCGCCCGGCCAGCGCCCGCACCTCGTCGACGAGCCCGGCCTCGAACATCCGCGCCACCCGCAGGTCCACGCGCTCGTCCAGCTCGGCGGCCTCGCGGTCGACGCCGATCAGCACGGTCCCGTAACGAGCCGGCCCCGGTTTCGGCAGGTTGGCCGAAAACGGCTCGCCGGTGATCTCGATGACCTCCAGCGCGCGCACGATCCGGCGGGTGTTGGTCGGCAGGATCGCGGCGGCCGCGGCCGGGTCGCGCTCCCCCAGCCGGGTGTGGAGCAAGGCGGTGCCGAACTCCGCCGCCTCCGCGTCGAGCCGGGCCCGCACGGCCGGGTCCGTGCCGGGGAACCTCAGGTCGTCGAGCACGGCCTGGACGTACAGGCCCGAACCGCCGGCCAGCACCGGGACGCGGCCCGCGGCCAGCACTTCCTCGACCCGCTGCCGCGCGTCGCGCTGGTAGGCGGCGACAGAAGCGGTTTCGGTGACGTCCAGAACGTCGAGCAGATGGTGCGGCACCCCGCGCCGTTCCGCGACGGTGGCCTTCGCGGTGCCGATGTCCATGCCGCGGTAGAGCTGGAGCGCGTCGGCGTTGACGACCTCGCCGCCCAGCGCCAGGGCCAGCTCGACGGCCAGCGCCGTCTTCCCGGTGGCGGTGGGGCCGACGACGGCCACCGGACGGAGCGGCTGAGCAGGGCTGATCACGCCGGTTGACGCTACCTGGACGGGTAGCGCCTGCGGACACGGAGCGTCCCGGAGAAGTAGGATCACTGGCTTCGGGTGGCTCATCCGATACCACGGTGGACGCTGAGCTGCTTGAATGCCGCTGGGGCCCCATGCCCCCGGAGCACTACGCGTAACCCGGCCCCGCCGCACGGCGGGGCGCCCGCACCAGCGGGCGTACAGGCGATAAGGAGCCTGCGATGGCCCAGGAGAACACGTCTACCGGCACCCCGGCACCGCACCCGGTGCCGCACGCGCACGGCGGCGGGCACACCGCACCGCCCGTGCCGCCCGCCGAGCCCGCCCCGTCCACCTGGGGCCGGGTCGACGCCGAGGGCACTGTCTTCGTCTTCACCGCCGACGGCGAGCGGGCGGTGGGGGTCTGGCAGGCCGGCAGCCCGGAAGAGGGACTGGTCCACTACGCCCGCCGCTTCGACGACGTGCGCACCGAGGTCGAGCTGCTGGAGACCCGGCTGCACTCCGGCGCCGGCGACCCGAAGCACGCGCTGTCCACCGCCACGCAGCTGCGCGACGGGCTGGGCGAGTCGGCCGTGGTCGGCGACCTGGTCGCGCTGGGCGCCCGCCTCGAGTACGTGATCGGCGAGGCCGAGAAGGCGCTGGCCAACGTCAAGCAGGAGCGTGAAGAGGCCCGCGCGGCCGCCGTCACGCGCAAGCAGGCGCTGGCCGAGGAGGCCGAGCAGATCGCCGCCGAGTCGACGCAGTGGAAGGCCGCGGGCGACCGGCTGCGCTCGATCCTGGACGAGTGGAAGACCGTCAAGGGCGTCGACCGCAAGACCGACGACGAGCTGTGGAAGCGGTTCTCCAAAGCACGCGAGGCGTTCAACCGCCGTCGCGGCTCGCACTTCGCCGAACTGGACAAGCAGCGGGCGACCGCCAAGCAGCGCAAGGAAGAGCTGATCGCGGAGGCCGAGTCGCTGGCCGAGTCCGACGACTGGGGTGCCACCGCGGGCCGTTACAAGGACCTGATGACCGAGTGGAAGGCCGCCGGCCGCGCGCCGAAGGACAGCGACGAGGCGCTCTGGCAGCGTTTCCGCGCGGCGCAGGACGCGTTCTTCGCCCGCCGCTCGTCGGTATTCTCCGAGCGCGACGCCGAGTTCGCCGGCAATGCCGCCCGCAAGGAGGAGCTGCTGGTCGAGGCCGAGAAGATCGACGTGGCGGCCAACCTCGAGGCCGCGAAGAACGCGCTGCGCCGGATCCAGGAGCAGTGGGACGAGCTCGGCAAGGTGCCGCGCGAGCGCATCCGCGAGCTGGACGGCAGGCTGAAGGCGGTCCAGGACGCGGTGAAGTCCGCCGAGGACAGCCGCTGGCGCCGCACCGACCCGGAGGCCCAGGCGCGTGCCGCGCAGTTCCGCGAGCGCGTCGAGCAGTTCGAGTCCCAGGCCGCCAAGGCCCGTGCCGCGGGTGACGAGCGCCGCGCGAAGAAGGCCGACGAGCAGGCCGCGCAGTGGCGTGAATGGCTTCAGGCGGCGGAAGCCGCGGTCGCCGACCGCTGACCGTTACGCGAAGAGGGCCCCGTCACCGCGGTGACGGGGCCCTCTTCGCAGCTCAAGGGCTTGTGAGTGTTTATGCCGGTTAGAACCGTCATAAACACTCACGAGTGTGCTCAGGCGCGGGAGAACGCGGTGCGCATCCACAGCGTCGCGAGCACGATCGTGGCCGCCCAGGCGATCAGCAGGCCGATCCCCGGGCCGCCGCCGGCCGCGCCGGAAGCGTGCGCGGACTGCTGGGACCAGACCGCGAGCAGGCCGTCGACCGAGGCGAACCAGCCGCCCGCGGCGCCGCACCAGGCGACCCACCAGCGTCGCGTCACCAGCGCCAGCGCGCCGGCCAGCACGCCGATCACCGTGGACGTGGCGGCGAACAGCTGCGGGATGCCGCCGCCCTGGCCGGCCAGCACCTCGTAACCGCGGTGCTCGCCCACCCACGGCAGGAGCTGCGCGACCAGCAGCACGAAGATGAACACAGCGATGGTGAAGCCGCGCCGGCCCAGCTCGACCGTGCGCGAGGCCCGCCGGCCCGCCTGGTCGATCTCCTCGGTCAGTTGCGGGCCCACCTCGGCGGACGTTCCCGGGTCGGTCACAGCGCACACCCACTCACCGGGGCGGGCTGGGCCGCCGGGGCTCCGAAGCCCGGCAGTCCCAGCGTGACCCCGCTCGTCTTGGGCCGAAGACCGGCTTCGGCGTTGTCGCCCGCCCGCCTGCGGCGGTGCGTCAGCAGATCGCCGTCGGCGACCAGGTGGTGCGGAGCGCCGTAGCTGATCACGGTCTCCACCACGTCGCCCGGGCGCACGGAACCGTCCACAACGGACCCGGAGGGCGTGAAGTGCACCAGCCGCCCGTCGCGGGCGCGGCCGCTCATCCGGTGCGTCTCGGCGTCCTTGCGGCCCTCGCCCGCGGCGACCAGCAGCTCCACCCGGCGGCCGACCAGGTTCTTGTTCTCCGCCCAGGAAATCTCTTCCTGCAGCTCGACGAGGCGCTCGTAGCGCTCCTGCACGACCGCCTTCGGCAGCTGGTCCGCCATCGTGGCGGCCGGCGTGCCGGGACGCTGGGAGTACTGGAAGGTGAACGCGCTGGAGAAGCGCGACTCGCGCACCACGTCCAGCGTCGCCTGGAAGTCCGCCTCGGTCTCCCCGGGGAAGCCGACGATGATGTCGGTGGTGATGGCGGCGTCCGGCATCGCGGCGCGCACCTCTTCGAGGATCTTGAGGTACCGCGCGGAGCGGTAGGAGCGGCGCATCTCGCGCAGCACGCGGTCGGAGCCGGACTGCAGCGGCATGTGCAGCTGGTGGCAGACGTTCGGCGTCTCGGCCATGGCGTCGATCACGTCGGAGGTGAACGCGGCCGGGTGCGGCGAGGTGAACCGCACCCGCTCCAGCCCGTCGATCCCGCCGCAGGCGCGCAGCAGCTTGCCGAACGCGAGCCGGTCGCCGAACTCGACGCCGTAGGAGTTCACGTTCTGCCCCAGCAGGGTCACCTCGAGCACGCCCTCGGCGACAAGCGCCTCGACCTCGGCCAGGATCTCGCCCGGCCGCCGGTCACGCTCCTTGCCGCGCAAGGACGGCACGATGCAGAACGTGCAGGTGTTGTTGCAGCCGACCGAAACCGACACCCAGCTCGCGTACGACGATTCCCGGCGGGCGGGCAGCGTCGAGGGGAACGTCTCCAGCGACTCGAGGATCTCGACCTCGGCCTCGGCGTTGTGCCGCGCACGCTCCAGCAGCGCCGGCAGCGAGCCGATGTTGTGCGTGCCGAACACGACGTCGACCCACGGCGCCCGCTTGACGATCTCGCCCCGGTCCTTCTGCGCCAGGCAGCCGCCGACGGCGATCTGCATGTCCGGGTTCGCGGTCTTGTCCGGCCGCATGTGGCCGAGCGAGCCGTACAGCTTGTTGTCCGCGTTCTCCCGGACCGCGCAGGTGTTGAACACGACCAGGTCCGGCTTCGCCGCGCCGTCCGCGGCGACGTAACCGGCCTCTTCGAGCTGGCCGGCGAGCCGTTCGGAGTCGTGCACGTTCATCTGGCAGCCGAAGGTGCGGATCTGGTAAGTGCGCGCGTTCATCGTGGTTCAGGGTAACCCTCGCCCGCCTCGGCAAAACCGGCGCCCACCTCGTCGTTCCCGCTTCAGGGAGCGGTTATGGCCTGCTCAACCGCGGGTAAGCGCACCGTTTCACGGTCGCCGGGGCCGATCAGGCCGGTCTTCGTCCATCGAGCCCCGCATCTGGCACGATCGCCCCCATGCGGTGGAGGCGGAGGACAGCGGTCGCGGTCGCGCTGGTGACGGCCGGCGCGCTGCTGACCGGCTGTGGCCCGGACTTCTCCGGGCTGCGGCTGCGCATCGCGGCGGGCTCGCAGGGCGGCGTGTACAGCGATCTCGCCCAGCCGCTCGCCGACGCGTGGGCCGCCGACCTGGGCATCGAACGGCCTGCAGTGCTGGCGACGCAGGGTTCGCGCGACAACCTCAACCGGGTGGAGTCGGGCGGCGCCGACGTCGCGTTCGTGGCGGCCGACCTCGCCGCCGAGGCCGCCGCCGCGAAACCCGGGAAGCTGGCCGCGCTGGCCCGCATCCACGACGACTACCTGCACATCGTGGTGCGCGCGGACTCGCCGTACACCTCGGTGCGAATGCTGGCGGGGCGCCACATCGCGGTCGGCTCGCCGGAGTCGGGGGTCGAGTACATCGCGGAGCGCGTGCTGCAGGTCGCCGGGCTGCGGGACTCGGTCTCCGTGCAGCGGCTCAGCCTGGAGGACTCGCTGAAGGCGCTGGAGAACCGCAGCGTCGACGCCCTGTTCTGGTCCGGCGGCCTGCCGACGCCGCTGATCACGCAGTACACGCAGAAGGTCGGCCTGCGGCTGCTCGACATGCTCGCCCTGATGCCGGGCATGCAGGCCTTCAGCCCGGTCTACGGCTCGGCGACGATCCCCGGCAGCACCTACAACCAGCAGGGCCCGGTGACCACGCTGGTGGTGCCCAACTTCCTGGTGGTGCCGACCTCGATGCCGGACGCCGTCGCCGAAGCCCTCACGCGCGGCCTGTTCGACGCGCGCCCGGCACTGGCCGAGGCCAACCGCGCGGCCCTCTCGATCGACGTGCACCCGGGCATCGAGACCGAGCCGCTGCCGCTGCACCCGGGCGCGCTCAGTTACTACCGGAGCGTGAAGACCTAGCGGTCACCCCGCCGCACCAACGCCGCGAC
>DASXYS010000068.1:0-6115 GCA_036502365.1 Amycolatopsis sp. | reverse complement strand
GGTCGTGTTCTGGGGCGCCTGCCCGGACTGCGCCGGACCAGGCCACGCCGGACCGGACGTGCAACCACACCACCACGAGGAGATGACGAAGTGACGGAAACCCAGCCCCGCCCGACGACGACGGACGCCGGCATCCCGGTGGAGAGCGACGAGCACTCGCTGACCGTCGGCCCGGACGGCCCCATCCTGCTGCAGGACCACTACCTGATCGAGCAGATGGCGCAGTTCAACCGCGAACGCGTGCCGGAGCGGCAACCCCACGCGAAGGGCAGCGGCGCGTTCGGCCGCTTCGAGGTGACCGGCGACGTCAGCGGCTTCACGAAGGCGGCAGTGTTCCAGCCGGGCACCAAGACGGACCTGGTGGCGCGGTTCTCCACCGTCGCCGGCGAGCGGGGCAGCCCCGACACCTGGCGCGACCCGCGCGGCTTCGCGCTGAAGTTCTACACCACCGAGGGCGTCTACGACATGGTCGGGAACAACACCCCGGTGTTCTTCGTGAAGGACCCGATGAAGTTCCAGCACTTCATCCGCTCGCAGAAGCGCCGCGCCGACAACAACCTGCGCGACCACGACATGCAGTGGGACTTCTGGACGCTGTCGCCGGAGTCGGCGCACCAGGTGACCTGGCTGATGGGCGACCGCGGCATCCCGCGGACCTGGCGCCACATGAACGGCTACAGCTCCCACACCTACATGTGGGTCAACGCCGAAGGCGAGCGGCACTGGGTCAAGTACCACTTCAAGACCGACCAGGGCCTGGAGTTCTTCACCCAGCACGAGGGCGACCAGATGGCCGCCGCCGACACCGACTACCACACCCGGGACCTGTTCGAGGCGATCGAGCGCGGCGACCACCCGAGCTGGACGCTGCACGTCCAGCTGATGCCCTTCGACGACGCCAAGACCTACCGGTTCAACCCGTTCGACCTGACGAAGGTGTGGCCGCACCACGACTACCCGCTGATCGAGGTCGGCCGGATGACGCTGGACCGCAACCCGACCGACCACCACGCGGAGATCGAGCAGGCCGCGTTCGAGCCGAACAACCTGGTGCCCGGGATCGGCCCGAGCCCGGACCGCATGCTGCTGGGCCGCCTGTTCGCCTACGCCGACGCGCACCGTTACCGCATCGGCGCGAACTACAAGCAGCTGCCGGTCAACGCGTCCACCTCGCCGGTGCACAGCTACAGCAAGGACGGAGCGATGCGCTTCGCCAAGGTCTCCGACCCGGTGTACGCGCCGAACTCCAAGGGCGGCCCGCGGGCCGACACCGAACGCTACGGCGCGCCCGCGAGCTGGCACGCCGACGGCGACCTCGTCCGCACCGCGTACGTCGACCACGCCGAGGACGACGACTGGGGCCAGGCGGGCACGATGGTCCGCGACGTGCTCGACGACGCCGCCCGGGCGCGGCTGGTCGACAACATCGTCGGCCACCTGCTCAACGGCGTGTCCGAGCCGGTGCTCCAGCGCGCCTTCGAGTACTGGCACCACGTGGACAAGGAACTGGGCGACCGCATCGAGTCCGGCGTCCGCGGCAAGGCGGACGAGAAGGATCCGAAGGCTGCGGAGCAAGGAAACCCGGCCCGCTCCGCCATGCAGCGCAAGGCCTGACCGCTCCGCCCGCCCGTCGTCCACTGTGGACCGCGGGTGGGCGGGTGCGTCACCGCCGCAGGACCAGCGCCTCCCACGGCCGCAGCCGCTCCCCCGGCACCTCGGCGCGGTCCGGGTAGTTCCCGAGCACCAGCGCGGCCCCGGCCCAGCCGTCGACCGCGGGGACGTCCAGCGGCGAGCCCGAGAAGTTCGCCAGCACCAGCAGCCCGCGGCCGCCCTCGGTGCGGGTGAACGCGAACAGCGCCGGGTGCTCCGGCAGCAGCAGCTCGTACGGCCGTCGGTGACCAGCGGTTCGTTGTGGCGCAAGGAAATCAGCCGCCGGTAGTGCGCGAACACCGACGCCGGGTCGGCCTGGGCGGCGGCGTTGACCTCGGTGAAGTTCGGGTTCACGCGCAGCCACGGCGTGCCGGTGGTGAACCCGGCCGGCTGCTCGCGATGTCCCCCGCGCCGACCGCCGTGGTGCTGGCGCAGGAGACGCTCGCCCTCGGCCTGTACCGGCGGCTCGGCGAGGCGGGCGTGCGGCCGGGCCCGGACCTGGCCGTGGTGGGCTTCCGGAAGAACCCGGTGTGCGACTACCTGGTCCCGTCGCTGACCAGCTTCGCGGTGTCGCTCGACGCGTACGGCCGGCGGCTCGGCGAGATCGTGCTCGACCGCGTCGCCGGCGCCGACGCGCCGGTCCAGGAGGTCTGGCCGATGACGCTGGCCGCCGGCGAGAGCGACACCGCTCCGCCACGTGTTTCGGAACGGCTCAGCTGAAAGGCGTCCCGAGGGCCTCGGAACGGCTCAGCTGAGGGCTTTCACGACGATCCGCGTCGCCTCGGCGATGGTCGCCGGGCCCGCGGTGGACTTCGGATCGGCCGGTGCGGTGTAGACCGTGATCACCCACGGCGCGCGGCCGGTCGGCCAGACCACGGCAACGTCGTTGCTCTCCCCGTGCGAGCCGGAGCCGGTCTTGTCGGCGACCCGCCAGCCCGCCGGCACGCCCGCGCGCACCTGCTTGCCGCCGGTCGTGTTGGCGACCATCCAGCCGGTGAGCCGGTCGCGGCCGGCCGGGTCGAGGCCGTTGCCCAGCACCAGCGCACGCAGGTCGGCCACCATCCGGGCGGGGGTGGTGGTGTCGCGCTCGTCGCCGGGGGCGGCGAGGTTGAGGTCCGGCTCCGGCCGGTCGAGCCGGGTGTCGGGATCGCCCAGGGTGCGGACGAAAGCGGTCACCGCGCCCGGGCCGCCGACCTGCCCGACGATCAGGTTCGCCGCCGTGTTGTCGCTGACGGTGATCGCCGCCTCGCAGACGGCCGCGCCCGTCATCCCGTCCGCCACGTGCAGCGAGGTCACCGGCGAGTACGTCACCAGCTGGGACTTGTCGTAGTGGATCACCTTGTCCAGCGCGTCGGCGTGCCCGTGCAGCAGCGCCGAAACGGCCAGCACCTTGTGCGTCGAGCACAGCAGGAACCGCTCGTCCGCGCGGTACCCGGCCGTGGCGCCGGTGCCGGTGTCCACTGCGGACACACCGATCCGGCCGCCGAACTTCTTCTCCAGCGCGGCCAGCTCCGGCTGCACCGACGGCCGCGGCGGTGCCGTCGAGGACGGCGGCGAGGAGGCCACCGTCTTCCCCGCACAGCCCGCGGCCACCAGGCCCAGCCCGGCCGCCAGCGCGCCCCGCCTGGACAACATTCCTCTGCTCACCATCACACCTCTTCGCGTTTTGGATCTTGCCCCCATCGACAACGACGTGCGGGCCGCGAAGGGGTTGCCCGGCTCAGCCGCCCCAGTACAGCCGGGTGGGATTGGCCACGAGCAGCCGTTGCTGCGCCTCGGGGGTGGGCGCGACGCGCGGGACGAAGTCGACCAGCGCGCCGTCGTCGGGCAGATGGCTTCTCAGGTTCGGGTGCGGCCAGTCGGTGCCCCACAGCACGCGGTCCCCGAACTCCGCCACCAGCGCGCGGCCGAACGGCACGACGTCGTCGTACGGCGGGCCCGCCACGGTGAGCCGGTCCGGGCAGGTGACCTTCACCCAGAACTGCGGGTGGTCGCGCAGCAGCATCCGGAACCGCTCGAAGTCCGGCCCGTCCACCGGCTTGGCCACATCGGGGCGGCCCAGGTGGTCGACGACCACGGGCAGCGGCAGCGAGGTGAAGAAGTCCCAGCGGTCGGCCAGGTCCGCGGCCTCGAAGTAGACGACGAGGTGCCAGCCCAGCGGTGCGATCCGGGCGACCAGATCGTGGTAGTGCCGGTCCGGCTTCGGGTCGACGAGCCGCCGGACGAAGTTGAGCCGGATCCCGCGCACACCCGCCGCGTGCAGCCGGGCCAGCTCCTCGTCGGGCTCGTCGCCGCGGATGGTCGCGATGCCGCGCGCCCGGTCGCCCGCCGCTTCGAGCGCGTCGACCAGTGCGCGGTTGTCGGCGCCGTGGCAGGTGGCCTGCACGATCACGCTGCGGGTGATGCCGAGGTGCTCGTGCAGGGCGGCGAGCTGCTCCTTGCTCGCATCCGTCGGCGTGTACTTGCGCTCGGGCGCGTACGGGAACACCGCGCCCGGTCCGAACACGTGGCAGTGCACGTCGACCGTGCCCAGCGGCAGGGTGAACGCCGGCTTCGACGGCGCCGGGTCGAAGGAGAGCCAGCCCGGGTCGGCCTCGAACGCGGTCACAGTCCCCTCGCTTTCAGCGCCCGGTCGAGGCGCGGGTAGACCCGGCGGGTGTTGCCCTCGAACACCTTCGCACTGTCCTCTTCGGACAATCCGAGGGCGTCGACGTACCGCCGGGTGTCGTCGAAGTGGTGCCCGGTGCGCACATCGATCCCGCGCACCGCGCCGAGCGTCTCCGAGCCGAACAGAATGCTGCCGGTGCCGATCACCTCGAACAGCAGGTTGATGCCCGGCTGGTGGTACACGCAGGTGTCGAAGAAGACGTTCGGCAGCACCCCCTCGTCCGGCTCGGGCCGCCCGAGCATGCCGGCCAGCCCGCGGTAACGGCCCCAGTGGTACGGCACCGCTCCCCCGCCGTGCGGGATCACGAACCGCAGGCCGGGGAACTCGGTGAACAGGCCGGCCTGCAGGAATTGCATGAACGCCGTGGTGTCGGCGTTGAGGTAGTGCGCGCCGGTGGCGTGGAAGCTCGGGTTCACCGACGCCGAGACGTGCACCATGGCCGGCACGTCCAGCTCGGTCATGGCCTCGTACAACGGGTACCAGCTGCGGTCGGTCAGCGGCGGCGCGGTCCAGTGGCCGCCGCTGGGGTCGGGGTTGAGGTTGCAGCCGACGAAGCCGAGTTCGAGCACACAGCGCCTCAGTTCGTCGATGGACCGCTCGATCGGGACACCGGGCGACTGGGGCAGTTGGCACACGCCGATGAACTTGTCCGGGTACAGCGTCACGACGCGGTGGATGAGGTCGTTGCTGACACGGGCCCAGGCCGCGCTGACCGTCTCGTCGCCGACGTGGTGGGCCATCGCCGACGCGCGCGGCGAGAACACGGTCATGTCGACACCGCGTTCGGCCATCAGGCGCAACTGGCTGCCCTCGACCGATTCCCGGATCTGGTCGTCGGTGATGTCCGGGTACGCGGGCGGTGTCGTGCCGGCGTCGAAGGCGGCGCGCTGCTGGTCCCGCCAGGACGTGTGGGCCTCGGGCACCGTGGTGTAGTGGCCGTGGCAGTCGATGATCACGAGCGAGTCCCCTCCCCGGACAGTTGGGCGCGGATGGCGTCGAGCATCGGTCGGAGAGCCTTGTCGTCGGCGGCGTCGCGGTGTCCGGCGGCCCAGTCCTGCCGGCGCGCGATGGCGTCGGACATCAGGGGTTCGATGCCGGTCGCGGCCACGGTCGCGGCGGCCTCGCGCATCTCCTCCGCCCTGCGGGCGCCGTGCTCCAGCGAACGGGAGATCATGTAGGCGGCCAGCGCCTCCCAGTCGTCGGAGGGCAGCAGGTTGGTCAGCGACGCGAGCACCCGGCCCTCGACACCCCAGTCCCGTGCGGCCAGCATCGACTCGGTGAGCAGCGCCTCGACGCCCTTGATCATCACCGAGCGGCACAGCTTCGTCGCCGACGCGGGCCCGACGGTGTCCGCGTAGGGCTCAAGGCCGGTGAAGCCGAGCGGACCGGCGAACCCGACGAAATCGGCCGTGTGCGGACCGCCCAGCAGCATCGGCGCCGCGAGCCGCTTCGGCATGAGCGGCGACATCACAGCGGCCTCCACGTACCGCCCGCCTGCGTGCTCGACGACCTCGGCGGCATCCTGCTTCTGGCCGGGCGCCGCCGAGTTGAGGTCCAGGAACCAGGTGCCGGCAGCCATCCCGGCGGCGGCTGATCTCGCGGCAGTGAGGTCATTGGCGGCGGTGACCGCGCTGATCACCAGGTCAGCGCCACGAACCGCGTGCAGCGCGTCCGTGGCGGGCTCGATCCCCAGTGCGCGTGCGTTGCGCGACGCGGCGCTCGCCGGATCGGCGAAGGCCACGTCCCACACCGACAGGTGGACGTCCGGCACGCCGCCGACGTCCTCGGCCAGCACTG
>DASXYS010000067.1:0-13208 GCA_036502365.1 Amycolatopsis sp. | reverse complement strand
CCGCCGGGCCCACCAGGTCCGCCCGGCGCCTGCTGCCCCTGGGGCGGCGGTCCGGGCCGCTGCTGCGGCGGCTGCTGGTTGCCGCGGGTCAGGTACGCCGCGGCGCCCTGCAACGCGAGGTCGTCGACCGGCGGGAGCTGGAAGCCGTTGGAGCGGATGTGCTCGACCAGGTCGTTCTCGGGCGAGACGCCGTAGCGCTGCAGGTAGAAGTTCACTGCCGCGGGCCAGATCCACTGCCCGTCGCTGTGGAACGCGACGGGCACGGTGGCCTCGGGCGCCGGCGCGAGCCGGTCGATGTCGTATCCGCGCTCCTGCACGACCAGCGGCGCGTGGTCGAGGTAGTCGAGCAGCCGGTCCTGCTCCGCGACTTCGAGGTCGGGACGGTTGATCACCGGCCGGCCGGCCGGGCCGATGGTGTCGAAGATCCGCGCGATGCGGAAGTGCGGGCCGGGCTGCTCGGGGCCGAGGCCGGACATGCGCCGGATCAGCCACTCGGGCACGTTCTCCTCGGTGCGGGGGAACATGCGCAGCTCGTCCTGGTACGCCTGCGGCGGCGGGGCGAGGTTCCACGGCGGCTCGTCGCGGTTGTACTCGAGGTTGTAGCTGGACGGGTGGTCGAGCTGGTAGCGCGCGTTGAACCAGGTGCCGCGGCCGTCGCGGTACATGCCACCGCGCAGCCGTCCGAAGAGGGTCGCGATGTCGTGGGTGGCGACCCACTCCTGACTGGCCCCGTCCTCGGTGAGGATCTGGCCGGTCAGCTCGTGGTACCTCCCGACAGCCCGGTACTCCGCGGTGACCTTGCGCCAGTCGCGCGGTGCGGCGCGCAGCAGGGCCAGTCCGATCTGCTTGACCAGTGTGTCCTGCTCCGTCGCGTTCAGCTGCGTCGTCGGTTGTGCCACGGTGACATTTTGACTGTTCGCGCGCACGAACGCACCCCGCATGCGGGTTTTGCCACTCGGGGGCAAGCCGGCATGCGGTCTGACCTCGGCCGACGCCTTATGCGGAAGATCACACGCCCGTGCGAGCCGAGCCGCGGAGCCGGTGGTGGGGGTGACGGGCAGTCTACGGGCTGTGTTCATGCTCGCCCGGCCACGACGCGCGGGGTGATCGTGATCCGCTCCGGGTGGCTCACCCGACCGGGTTCCCCCGGGCGAACTGCGGTCCCCGGCGCCGCTTTGCCAGAATGGGTGTCGTGACGGCGAAGATTCTGGACGGCAAGGCCACGAAGGACGCCATTTTCGCGGAGCTGCGCCCGCGGGTGGCCGCGCTGGCCGAGCGGGGGTTGGTCCCCGGGCTGGGCACGGTGCTGGTCGGCGAAGACCCCGGCTCGCACTCGTACGTGAAGATGAAGCACGCGGACAGCGCGAAGATCGGCGTCAACTCGATCCGCCGCGACCTGCCCGCCGACATCTCGCAGGAGAAGCTCGAGGCCGTCATCGACGACCTGAACGCCGACCCGGCCTGCCACGGCTACATCGTCCAGCTGCCGCTGCCGAAGCACCTCGACCCGAACCCCGTGCTCGAGCGCATCGATCCGGACAAGGATGCGGACGGCCTCGCGCCGATCAGCCTCGGCCGGCTCGTGCTCGGCGAGAAGGGCGCGCTGCCCTGCACGCCGTACGGGATCATCGAGCTGCTCAAGCGCCACGGCGTGGAGCTGAACGGCGCGCGGGTCACCGTGGTCGGCCGCGGCATCACCGTCGGGCGCACGCTCGGCCTGCTGCTCACGCGCCGCAGCGAGAACTCCACCGTGACGCTCTGCCACACCGGGACGCGCGACCTCGCCGCCGAGGTCCGCCGCGCCGACATCGTGGTCGCGGCCGCGGGCGTGCCCGGGATCATCACGCCGGACATGGTGCGGCCGGGCGCGGCGGTGCTGGACGTCGGCGTCTCGCACGTGGACGGCAAGCTCACCGGTGACGTCGACCCGGCCGTCGCCGAGGTCGCCGGCTGGCTGTCGCCGAACCCCGGCGGCGTCGGGCCGATGACCAGGGCGATGCTCGTCAGCAACGTCGTCGAGGCGGCGGAACGCGCGGTCGCGGGCTGATGGCGATGGCGGGCGACCGGCGCCGGGACGGGCGGGCCTGGGCGGTCCACGTGCCGTTCGCGGTGGTGCTGCTGCTCCTCGCGGCGGCGGCGCTGCGCACCTTCCAGTACCACTGGCGCGAGGGCGCCATCCTGGTCGGCGTCGCGTTGTTCGTGGCCGGGTTCCTGCGCGCGGTGCTGCCCGCCGACAAGGTGGGCCTGCTGGCGATCCGCGGCAAGAAGGTCGACGTCGTCACCTGCGGCCTGCTCTGCGCCGCGGTCCTCTACATCGCGCTGACGATCACCGGCGGCCCGTTCGACATGTCGTCCTGACTCAGCCAAGCCAAAACGGGCCCCGCACCAGATGAGGTGCGGGGCCCGTTTTTTGGTCTGCCGGGAGGTTACGAGGCCAGCACCAGTTCCCGCTGCTCGGCGGCGCGGGCTTCCCGCCGGTCGAGCGTGCCGGAGAACAGGGCGATCGAGAGGCCGAGCACCGCGAGCGACGCGCCGACCCAGTTCGGCGCGACCAGGCCGAGGCCGCCCGCGATCACCAGGCCGCCCAGCGACGCGCCGATCGAGTTGGCGATGTTGAACGCCGACTGCACGGCCGCCGAGACGAGCGACGGGGTGCCGCCGGCCTTCTCCATGATCCGCGCCTGCATCATCGGGCCGATCATGAAGCCGGCCACGCCCACGAAGAAGATCGTGATGGCGGCGCCGACCTTGCCCTGCGCGGTGATCGTGAAGATGCCGAGCACCGCGGCCAGTGCGAGCAGCGCGGCGTACAGGCCGGGCATCAGCGCCCGGTCCGCGAGCCGGCCGCCGAGGTAGTTGCCCAGCGTCATGCCCACGCCGGCGAGCGAGAGCAGCAGGGTGACGTTCGACGGCGAGTAGCCGGCGACGTCGGTGAGCATCGGCGTGATGTAGGACAGGCACGCGAACACCCCGCCGAGGCCGAACGTGACGATGGCCAGCGCCAGCCACACCTGCGGACGGCGGAACGCGCCCAGTTCGCCGCGCAGTGAAGTCTCGGCCGGACGGCCCTGGTGCGGCACCAGCTTCGCGATGGCGGCTGCGGCCACCAGCCCGATCACGGCGACCACGCCGAACGTCGCGCGCCAGCCGACCTGCTGGCCCAGCAG
The DNA here is from genome assembly GCA_036502365.1 of Amycolatopsis sp. Lineage (GTDB taxonomy): Bacteria > Actinomycetota > Actinomycetes > Mycobacteriales > Pseudonocardiaceae > Amycolatopsis. Next base: position 10,041 of record DASXYS010000067.1, on the reverse strand, counting down.
CGTGCCCAGCGGCACGCCGATGACGTTCGCCAGGGTCAGGCCCATGAACATCATGGACACGGCCTTGGCCCGCTGGCCCGGTTTGGCCATGCTCGACGCGACGACCGCGCCGGCGCCGAAGAACGCGCCGTGCGGCAGGCCGGCGAGGAACCGGAACGCCACGCCGAACTCCTGGTTCGGCGAAAGCGCGAACAAGCCGTTGCCCAGCGTGAACAGGCCCATCATGGCGAGCAGCATGGTTTTGCGCGGCAGCCGGACGGCCAGCGCGGTGAGCAGGGGGGCGCCGATCACGACGCCGAGCGCATAGGCGGAGATGAAGTAACCGGCCGTGGGGATGTCGATGTGGAAGTCCGCGGCGGTCTGGGGCAGCACACCCATCATCACGAACTCGGTGGTACCGATGCCGAAGGCACCGATGGCGAGTGCGAGCAATGCGACGGGCACGGCTCTCCTTCCTTGAGCAATCGATTACTCAGCCCGGGCTCAACCGTTCTGAAGCGCTTTAGTACGAGGGCAAAAAACAAGACAGCTGTGCGGCCCCGACGCCGTCGAGCTGTCTCGTGCCAGTTCAACCGACGCAGGGCCGGTTTGTCATCCCGGTATTCGGGTGAGCCTCTTCACGCCGGGCTCTTCGCTAGTGCCGAGCGGCCAGCACGCCGTCCAGCAGGCCCGGGAAGAGCGCGTCAAGATCGTTGCGGCGCAACGAGTTGTACCGCGTGGTGCCCTCCTGCCGGCCGGCGACGACACCCGCCTGGCGCAGGATTCCGAGGTGGTGCGTGACTGTGGACTTCGTCACCGGCACCTCGAGCACGCCGCACGCGACCTCGGTGTCCGCCGCGGCGAGCTGGCGGACGATCTCCAGGCGGACGGGGTCGGCGAGGGCGCGCAGCACCGCCTCGACGGTCATCTCGTCGCGGGGGGGATGGACCAGCGGAGTCAGGTGCGCGGTGTCGGCCACGTTCTCATTGTACGACGTCCGTCGAAATTGTCGGCGGGGCGTAGTACGGTCGGCATCGAACTACGACGTTCATCGAACCAATCACCCTTGTTCGCCTTTGGGGGCACGCCCATGTCCACCGTCCCGTCCTCGGGCACTTCACGGAACGCGGTGCTGGCGTTCGGCGCCTTCGGCGTCGGCACCAGCGGGTACATCGTCGCCGGGCTGCTGCCTTCGCTGACCGCAGAGCTGCAGATCTCCGCGACGGCCGCCGCTCAGCTCGTCACGTCCTTCGCCATCGCGTACGCCATCGGCTCGCCGCTGTTCGCCGCGGCCACCGGCCGCTGGGAGCGCCGGTCGCTGCTGGTCGCCGCGCTTGTCGTCACCGGCCTCGGCAACCTGTTCGCCGCCGTCGCGCCGGGTTACACCACGCTGATGATCGCGCGGGTGGTCACCGCGGTCGGCGCCGCCGTCTTCACCCCCGGCGCCACCGCGGTCGCCGCGGAGCTGTCCACGCCGGAGCGCCGCGGCCGCGCGGTCTCGACGGTGTTCGGCGGGCTGACCGTCGCGCTCATCTTCGGGGTGCCGCTCGGCAGCCTGATCTCGCAGCAGCTCGACTACCAGGCCGCGTTCCTGCTCGTCGGCGTGCTGTCGCTGGCCGGCGCGGTCGCCATCCGGCTCGTGCTGCCGAAGGTCGCGCCGCCGCCGGCCGTGCGGCTGGCCGAGCGGTTCGCGGTCGCGCGGGACAAGCGCGTGGTCGCGCTGCTGGTGACCACCGTGCTCGCGTGCCTCGCCGCGTTCATGGTCTACACGCTGGTTTCTCAGCTGCTTGCCGCGACGGCCGGGGTCACCGGTGCGACCGTCACGGTCCTGCTGTTCTGCTACGGCATCGGCGGCGCGGTCGGCAACTACGTCGGCGGCCGGGTGGCCGACCGGTGGGGCGCGCGGGTGCCGGTGCTCGTGGTGCTGGCCGGGATCACCCTGGTGTTGGTGCTGCTGCCGCTGACCACCGCCACGGTGGTGGGCGCGGCCGTGACGCTGTTCTTCTGGGGCATGGGCACGTGGGCGTTCAGCCCGCCGGTGCAGCACCGGCTCATCGAGCTTTCGCCCGCCCACGCGGGCCTGGTGCTGTCGCTCAACGCGTCGGCGATCTATCTCGGCGTCGGGCTGTCCGGCGTCGTCGGCGGTGCGGTGCTGACTTCCGCGGGACCGAGGGCGCTGCCGGAGATCGCCGCGGTGCTGACCGCCGTGGCGTTCGCCGTGATGCTGTTCTTCTGGGGCGCGCGGGCCCGAGCGGTGGCCCGTGAGGAGGTGCCGGTCGGCTGAGGCGCTTGTGAGAGGCTGCCCGGCGTGGCTGAGGTGCTGGATGTGGTGACCGGCCGCGGCGGTGAGCTGGTGCTGCGGCGTGACGGGTCGGCGTTCGAGGTGATCGCCAACGGGGTTTTCCTGATGGACACACGGAACGGGGAGTCGGAGCGGCTGCTCGTCACCGGCGCGGCCGACCGGCTGGCGCCCGGGGCGACGATTCTGATCGGCGGCCTCGGCGTCGGCTTCTCGCTGCGGGCCGCGCTGGACCATCCGAACGTCGGCTCTGTTGTCGTGGTGGAGCGCGAGGCCGCGGTGATCGAGTGGAACCGCGAGGGCCCGTTGCGCTCGGTGCATGGGGACGCGCTCGCGGACCCGCGCGTGCGCGTCGTCGAGGCTGACCTGGTGGCGTGGCTGGGTTCCGCGTGGCCAGCGGGGGAGCGGTTCGACGCGCTGTGCCTGGACATCGACAACGGTCCGGAGTGGACGGTCACCGAAGGCAACGCCGAGCTGTACGCGGAGTCCGGAGTGGACGGTCTGGCGCGGCTGCTCCGCCCCGGCGGCGTGCTGGCCGTGTGGAGCGCGGGCGCGGCGCCGTCGTTCACGGACCGGCTGCGCGCCCGGTTCGCCGACGTGCGGACCGTCGACGTCCCGGTGCCGCGGGGAGAGCCGGACGTGCTGTGGTTCGCGCGCTCCTGACCGCGGCCGTCGAGGAGAACGCCACCTGGTGCGACGTGTACTGCCGGGTCCACGGCGTCACAGGTGTCTTCGGCCCGCGCGCGTGGACGTCGCCCTCGCGCACCCCGGAGTTCTACCCGGACGCGGTGACGCTGACCCCGTCCGCCACGGTGGCGGACGTGCTGCCGCTGGTGGACGTGTCGGCGGGCTGCTCGGTCAAGGACAGCTTCGCGAGCCTGAACCCGCCGGGCTTCACGCTGCTGTTCGAGGCTTCGTGGCTGCATTTTCCGATGCCCGCCGCGACTTCGGGATGGACGGCCTCGCCTTCGCCGGACCCGTCGTTCGTGTTCTTGAGCGGGCCGGGCTCGTCCGCCGTCGCCCATCGCGGCCCGTCGGCGGCCGGTCTTTCGAACTTCACGGGCGACGACTGGCGCGGGGCCGTCGCCGCGGTCTCGGCCGCCTTCCCGGGGCTGCCGGTGGTGGGCTACGAGCACGGCGCCGCCCTGTCGGCCGCGCTCGCTTGCGGTGCCGAGCCGCTCGGCGCGTTGCGCGTTTGGCTCCGCGACCTGCCAAAATGACCCCATGACGCGTGAAGTGCACCTGAGCGGCGAGGCCGAGGCCGACAAGCTGCTGAGCGAGGACCCGGTGGCGCTGCTCGTCGGGATGCTGCTGGACCAGCAGATCCCGATGGAGGTCGCGTTCATCGGGCCGCGCAAGATCGCGGACCGGATGGACGGTTTCGACGTGCGGAAGATCGCCGAGGCGGATCCCGAGCAGTTCGTCGAACTGTGCGTCACGCCGCCCGCGATCCACCGTTACGGCGGCTCGATGGGGCGCCGTGTGCAGGCCCTGTGCCAGTTCATCATGGAGAACTACGACGGCGACGCCGAGGCGATCTGGACGTCCGGCCGGCCCAAGCCGGACGGGCCCGAGGTGCTCAAGCGGCTCAAGGCCCTGCCCGGTTACGGCGAGCAGAAGGCCAAGATCTTCCTTGCCCTGCTTGGCAAGCAGTACGGCGTGCAGCCGAAGGGCTGGCGCACCGCCGCCGGCGCGTACGGCGATCGTGGCTCGCGTCGTTCGATCGCCGACGTGATCAACCCCAAGACCCTGGCGGAGGTCCGCGCGTTCAAGAAGGCCGCGAAGGCCGCCGCCAAGGAAAGCTAGCCGGGTTTCAGCGCCGGGCGAACCGGCCGGGTGTGGTGCCCAGGTAACGCTTGAAATGACGCGTCAGGTGGGCCTGGTCGGTGAAGCCGGCGGCGGCCGCGACGTCCGCGGGCGGGGTGCCCTCCAGCAGCAGCCGCCGGGCGCGGTCGACGCGGCGGCCGGTGACGTACCGGTGCGGCGGCAGCCCGAACCGGCGCCCGAAGGACCGCACGAGGTGCACCGGATGCGCGCCGAGGGCGTCGGCGGCTTCGGCGAGCGTCAGTGCGCCGGGCAGGCGTTCGTCCAGTAGATCGCGCAGGTCTTCGGCCAGGCCCTTGGTCGCTTCGACGGGTGCTGGAGCGCCGAGGTGCGTACGCAGGCGTTCGGAGACAAGGACCAGACGGCTTTCCGCCTCGAGCGGCTCGGGGTTCGCGAGCGTCTCGTGCAACTGGTGGACGCGGGTGCGCAGCAGCCCGTCCGCCAGGCTCGGCCGGTCGACGGCGGCGCCGATCAGGTCTTCGCCGAGCACGTCGGCGTCGAGGTAGAGCACGCGTTTGCGGAAGCCGTGGCTGGTGGCCGCGCGCCCGTCGTGGGCGACGTTCGGGGGCAGCAGCGTGACGGCGGCGCCGAGCGCGCCGTGGTGGTGGCGGTCGAGGTCGTAGCGGATGGCGCCGTCGTCGACGATCAGCAGCGTCCAGGTGTCGTGGGTGTGCACGGGGTAGGCGTGGTCGACGAAGCGGGCGTGGAACACCTCGGCGATACCGGGCACCTGCGGGCGCCACGCCGAGACGGTCATGTTCAGAACGTACAAGACCTGCGCGCCCCCGCCGGGCGACGCTGACCGCCATGATCCGATTCGACACGAAGATCGCCGTGCTGCTGCGGGACGACCTCGCCTCGTGGCAGCGACTGAACGTCACCGCGTTCCTGGTCAGCGGGATCGCCCACGTGACGCCCGAACTGATCGGCGAGCCCTACGCTGACGCCGACGGCACCGAGTACCTGCCGATGTTCGGCCAGCCGGTGCTGGTCTTCTCCGGCACCGCCGAAACCCTCACGACGGCCCACCGCCGGGCAGTGGACCGCGGCTTCCGCATCCCGATCTTCACCGAGGAGCTTTTCCACACCGGCAACGACGCCGACAACCGGGCCGCCGTCCGCGCCGTCCCGCGCGAGAAGCTCGCGCTGGCCGGTTTGGCCGTCCACGGACCGAAAAACCCGGTGGACAAGATCCTCAAAGGCGCCGAACTGCACCGCTGACGACCAGGAGTTGCGCCGAACGGCGCCTTCCTGGTGACCTGCCGCGCTGACGACACGGTCGCGGCGGCGGGCCGCTGTGCACCGCGGTTGCTGCGGCCGGCTGCCCGGTCGCCGCGAACCGGGACTCCGCCAGTCCCGACCCTCGTCAGCCCTGGCCCCCGCCAGTCCGGACCCCTGCCAGCCCAGACCCCGTCAGCCCGCACCCCCGCCTGCCCAGACCCCCACCCAACCACGGGGGGTGCACCCCGCTCCATTGTATCGCCGCTGACCTGCAGAAACAGGGGCTGGTCGCGAGGTGGCCGCTCGCTGCGCGGGCGACGTGGCCGTTGGCGACGCCTCGACGGTCGTGAAGGGGACGTTCGCGAGCCGACCCGGTCGCGAAAGGTCCGCTCGCGGCGGCCGAACGGTCGCGAACGGGACCTTTGTGCAGCGGTTGCGAGCGGGACTTTCGCGCCGTGCCTGAAGGCTCGGCGAAGGTTTCGTCGTGAGCCGGCGGCGCCGGCGCACCGGCACTCGGGCCAGTGCGCTGGGTGCGGCGATGTCGACGTAGCCGTCAGCCGCCTGACACGGGTCGGCGATGGCACCGTCACCGACTTCGACGCCACCTTCAACCAGCACTGCGGCACGGCCGGCGCCGGTGAGGTGCACGTCCACCGCTAAGCCACGGCGTGCACCACGAAGACCGAGCGCGTCCGGCCGCCCGCGGTGCTGGTCACGGTGTCGGCGGTCGCCTCACGGAAGCCCGCCGCCGTGGCGAGCGCCGCGGCCTCGGTCAGGTCGCCCGGCATCCGAAGGTCGGCCGCCACCACGTCCGCGAACGCGTCCGAGGTCTGGAACCGGTGGACCGACGGCACGCTGAACGCCACCTGCCCGCCCGGCCGCAGCACGCGCCGCCAGTCGGCCAGCGCCGCGGGGCCCAGGAAGTGCAGGGCGGACGCGCAGACGACGGCATCGGCCGCGCCGTCGTCCAGCGGCAGCGGCACGCCGGGCGCGACCCGCCACTCGATCCGCCCAGCCGGGTCCAGCGAAGGGGCCTTCGCGGTGGCCAGCTCGACCATCGCCGGCGAGATGTCCACCGCGAGCACCGAGCCGGGCGAAAGCCGCAGTGCCGCGAAGGCCGCCGCGCCCGTCCCGGTCGCCACGTCGACCAGCAGGGACGGTTCGGGAGCCAGCCCGTTGATCAGGGTTTCGGCCACCAGCGGGTGGAAGGTGCCGTCGTCGTCGTAACCGGGGGCCAGTGCGTCGAAGAATTCACTCACCGGCTCACTTTAATGACGCTGACCAGCGATTTTCAGCTCAACGGCCGTCGGCCCGCGAAGCCGAGGTCGGTGCGGTGGTACCAGGACAGCTGGGGGTCGCCCTCGAGCCAGCACAGCAGCACGTCCACGCCGTCGAGCTGCGCGGGGAAGTCCACCAGCAGCGGCGCGAAACCCTTCAGCTCGGCGCCGGTGCGCTGGACCGTGGTCATCAGGTCGTCGAGGCGGGCCTGGGCGGCCTTCCACTCGGGCAGGCCGCCGAGGTCGCTGTCCCGCCCGCCCGGCCGCAACGACGCGGCCAGCTCCGCGGCGTCGGCGCGCACCCGCACCAGCTCGTCGAGCACGGGGCGCAGCCGGGCGAGTTCGGCGCGGGCCTCCGGCACGGTGAACAGTCCCATGCGCGAAATGTTCCCACCGGGACCGGTCATCGGCGGCGCCGCACCAGCGTCGCCGTCAGCCCCGTGCCCACCAGCAGGAATCCGGCCGCGATCAGACCGCCGGAGAACAGCCAGATGCTCGCGCCCGACATCAGGTCGAACGGCAGGGCGCGCAACAGACGCAGGTCCCATTCCGGCATGGCCAGCCCCACCACGCCGGGCAGCACGCCCCACACCAGCCCGCCGAGCAGCGGCCCGGTCGACGACCACGCGCCGAGCGCGGCCACGACCAGCAGCAGGATCGCGCCTCCGGCCAGCAGCGCGATGGCCTGCGCGTCGCGGTGCGTGACGACCATGGCCAGCTCGTTCTGCTGCTCGCGGAGACCGCCGTAGCTCAGCAGCCCGAGCGCGACGGGCGTCAGCACCAGGCCGAGGATGCCGCTCAGCAGGCGCGGCACGGCCCGGCTGCGCGGTTCCGCGACGGCCGGCTGGTAGGCGGTGTACGGCTCGGAGTACGACATGGCGTGACCTCCCGGGTGACTGAGTGCCCGAGGGGATGGTCTCCGAGTTCTCCCGGTTCCGCGATCCGCTGAAGCGGGGTAAACCCGGTGATCGGTGGCGTCGGCGCCTGTTGGAGACTTGACGCCTACCACTTCTGGAACCATCCAGCTCCGTCAAGCAGTACGCTTGTACCGCTACGACGAGTCGAAGAAGTATCGCGAAGATCCGCGGAAGGAGCACCGCTGCTCATGGCCAAGATCAAGGTCCAGGGCACCGTCGTCGAGCTTGACGGCGACGAGATGACCCGCATCATCTGGCAGTTCATCAAGGACAAGCTGATCCACCCGTACCTGGACGTCAACCTGGACTACTTCGATCTGGGCATCGAGGAGCGGGATCGCACCGACGACCAGATCACGGTCGACGCGGCCAACGCCATCAAGCAGCACGGCGTCGGCGTCAAGTGCGCGACGATCACCCCGGACGAGGCCCGCGTCGAGGAGTTCGGCCTGAAGAAGATGTGGCGGAGCCCGAACGGGACCATCCGCAACATCCTCGGCGGCGTGGTCTTCCGTGAGCCGATCATCATGTCGAACGTCCCGCGGCTGGTGCCGGGCTGGACCAAGCCGATCATCATCGGCCGCCACGCCCACGGCGACCAGTACAAGGCCACCGACTTCAAGGTCCCCGGCCCGGGCACGGTCACCATGACCTACACGCCCGAAGACGGCTCCGCGCCGATGGAGTTCGAGGTCGCGAAGTACCCCGAGGGCGGCGGCGTCGCCATGGGTATGTACAACTACCGCCAGTCGATCGAGGACTTCGCGCGCGCGTCGCTGCAGTACGGCCTCGACCGCGGCTACCCGGTGTACCTCTCCACCAAGAACACGATCCTCAAGGCCTACGACGGCATGTTCAAGGACGTGTTCCAGGAGATCTTCGAGGCCGAGTACAAGGCCGACTTCGATGCCAAGGGCCTCACCTACGAGCACCGGCTGATCGACGACATGGTCGCCGCGGCGCTCAAGTGGGAGGGCGGCTACGTCTGGGCCACCAAGAACTACGACGGTGACGTCCAGTCCGACACGGTCGCGCAGGGCTTCGGCTCGCTCGGCCTGATGACGTCGGTGCTCCGCACGCCGGACGGCAAGACCGTGGAGGCCGAGGCCGCGCACGGCACGGTGACCCGGCACTACCGCCAGCACCAGCAGGGCAAGCCGACCTCGACGAACCCGATCGCGTCGATCTACGCGTGGACCCGGGGTCTCGAGCACCGCGGCAAGCTGGACTCCAACTCGGAGCTGGTCGGCTTCGCGAACAAGCTGGAGCAGGTTGTCATCGACACCGTCGAGGGCGGCAAGATGACCAAGGACCTGGCGATGCTGATCGGCAAGGACCAGCCGTTCCAGACCACCGAGGAGTTCCTCGCGACGCTGGACGAGAACTTGGCCAAGAAGATCGCGCAGGGCTGATCTTCCGCTTCACCTTCACCCGCGACGGGCACCTCGGAGGAGTCTTCCGAGGTGCCCGTTCGCTTGTTCTTACCCAGAGTGATGTCGCGGTGACGCGGTTGGCGCCTCCGGGTGGTCTGGCGGCTGAGGCCTGTCCGCCGGACCCACTCAGTGTCTACCCTGGTCCAGCACACTTTTTCGCGACGGAGGAGCGGCCGGCATGCTGGGCTTGTCGAAGAAGACGCTGATCATCCTCGCCGCGATCGCCGCCGTGGTGGTCATCTACGTGCTGAACCAGAAGGGCCAGGCCGACGCCCAGGGCTCCACGACCGGGTGCAAGGTCTCGGTGACCGCCGACGTCCTGAACGCCCGCGAGACCCCGGACGGCAACGGCAAAGTCGTCGGCAAGTACCTCAACGGCGCCGAGTTCGACGCGTTGCCGGTGGTACAGAACGGTTTCCGCAAGGTCGCCGAGGGCAAGTGGGTGGCGGGCGACTTCGTGAAGCCGCTGGCCGGTTCCAAGTGCTGACCGTGGGCGGGTTCGCGGTGTCGACGGTGGTTTGTTCCTGGCGCTGACCGTGCCTGGGTTCCTGGTGCCGACGGTGGCGGCTTCCTTGTCCTGACAGCGGTTTCCCGGTGCTGACGGTGGCTGGGTCCCGGTCCTGACAGCGGTCGGCTTCCCAGTGCGAGCAGGTCGAGCCGCGGGTTTGCGGGTTTTGTCGGTGCCGGGTGGTAAACCTGGTGCATCACAGAGTGAGGGTCAGTCCCTCGTCCGCCACGAGCACGTCGCCGGGGAATTCCGCGCGTGCCTCGGCCACCGACACCGCCCGGTCCGTCCCGGGCCAGAAATGCGTGAGGAGAAGTGTGCCCACCTTCGCTTCGGCCGCTGTCCGCCCGGCCTCGCCCGCCGTCATCAACTGCCGTGGTTCGTCCGCGGGAGGCTCGCCCTGGAGGGTCGCCTCACAGATCAGCAGGTCCGCATCCCGGGCCAGCTCGACCAGAAGCCGCGACGGCCCACAGTCGCCCGAATAGACCACGCTCAGCCCCGGCGCGCTCAGCCGCACGCCGTGGTTCGGCACGTGGTGGGGCAACAGAACGGAGGTGAGCCGGAACGGCCCGACGTCCCATCCCGA
>DASXYS010000066.1:0-46191 GCA_036502365.1 Amycolatopsis sp. | reverse complement strand
TGCCGCATACAGCGCGTTCGGTGTGGGCGAGACAGCTGTCGTGTCGGCAGTGCCGTCACGGCTCCGGGACCGGGTGTGAAGAGATCGGTTCGAGGGGCGCGCGGTTTGGGAGGGGTTGTCTTCGGTGGAGCGTAGGTGTTTGCCGGCGAAGGTGCGGGGGATGAGGAGCTGCCCGGTTTTGCGGCGGAGCGAGGACTCCTCGACGGTCGACCGCTCCGTCGCTGTGGCTGGTGCGTAGAGGTGTTGATCCGTCTCGGCGGGGCAGGTTTCACGGCGCCGAGCTGGTGGGGAGGTTCGTGGTCGGTCTGTATGGCGGCCTCGGAATGAGCGACGGGACGTGGTCGCTGCTGATTCCGGTCAACGGTGCTGGAGGAGGCAAGATGTTGGTGAACCGAGACGAGTCGCCTCGGAGTCGTCTCTGGTGCGTCGTTGGATCACGTTGGCAGGGGTGGGCGGGTTCTGCTCAAAGTACCTTTGGGGATCTACCTGTTCGGGGACGGTACTGGGGTACTTCGCGTGACCCCATTTCACCGCCGTCCATGCGGTGCTCCAGTTTTGCTCCAGCTACCCGCTAGTAGCTGAAGTTTTTCTTGATAAAACTCAAGATTCGCCGAAACGAAAAAACCGCCCTACCTGACCATTTAAGTCCGGTGGGCGGTGTTTCGTCACGGTGGAGCTAAGGGGACTCGAACCCCTGACCCCCTCACTGCCAGTGAGGTGCGCTACCAGCTGCGCCATAGCCCCGAGGCGAAGGTGAACTCCGCATCTCGTGTGGCCATACGTTACACCCCGTCCCCGACTCGGTCTCAGGGGGGTGGTGATCAGCGGCCGCTGGCCCGTTCGGGCAGGTGACCTGCACGTTCATGACTTATTTTAAAGCCTGTATTGATTCTGCGTGTGGTCCCGGTTACATTTTGCACGGTTGTGACGCCGAGGTCCCCGCCCGCTACGCCGCGTCTCCATCCCTGGGCTCAGCCTTGCCGTTTCCTGCTCAGCGAACGCCGCGATGCGGCGGAGGAGGTTCCGATGAGTCGACGGTCACGGAGAGTGGCCACGTTGCTGCTGTCAGCCTTCACCCTGGTGGTGGGGTATCTGACGGTGGTGGTGGCACCCGCGGCGCAGGCCGCGATCGTGCCGGGGGAGTGGTCCACCGTCAGCTCCGTGAACAGCGGGAAGTGCGTCGACGCGCGGGCCGCGGCCAGCGTGAACGCCACCGTGGTCCAGCAGTACTCGTGCAATCAGGCGGCGTCGCAGCAGTGGCAGCTCCAGGCGACCAGCGGCGGCTACTACCGCGTGAACGCCCGGAACAACGCGGCGCAGGCGTGGGACGTCACGAACGTCTCGAAGGCCGACGGTGGACTGGTGCAGCTCTGGGCCTACTCGAACGGGGCGAACCAGCAGTGGTTGCCCGTGCAGGAGACCTCCGGCGCCTACCACTTCGTGAACCGCAACAGCGGCAAGTGTCTTGACGTGCCGAGTGCCTCGATGGCGGACAGCGTGCAGCTTCAGCAGTACACCTGTAACGGCACCAACGCCCAATCGTTCACAATTACCCCCGTGGGTGGCACTACTCCTCCGAGCTCGGGGCAGCCGGACCTCGGGCCGAACGTCGTCGTCTTCGATCCTTCGATGGACAGCGCGGCGATCCAGAGCAAGCTGAACAGCATCTTCAGCCAGCAGGAGAAAAACCAGTTCGGCAGTCAGCGGTACGCGGTGATGTTCAAGCCGGGCACCTATTCCAACGACGTCAACGTCGGCTTCTACACGCAGGTGCTGGGCCTCGGCCTGTCACCGGACGCGGTGACGATCAACGGCGCCGTGCACGTCGAGGCCGACTGGTTCCCGCCGCAGAACGCGACGCAGAACTTCTGGCGCGGCGCCGAGAACCTGTCGGTGAACCCGGCCGGCGGCGCCGACCGCTGGGCCGTGTCGCAGGCGGCGCCGTACCGTCGCATGCACCTGCGCGGTGACCTGGCGCTCGACGACGGCGGCTGGGCCAGCGGCGGCTGGATCTCCGACTCGAAGATCGACGGCCAGGTCCGCTCCGGCTCGCAGCAGCAGTGGATCTCGCGTGATTCGCAGTTCGGCAGCTGGAACGGGTCGAACTGGAACATGGTGTTCGTCGGCGTGAACGGCGCCCCCGCCAACACCTTCCCGTCCCCGCCGTACACCACGGTCGGCCAGGCGCCGGTGATCCGCGAGAAGCCGTTCCTCTACATCGACGACGCCGGCAACTACCAGGTCTTCGTGCCGTCGGTGCGCACCAACACCTCGGGCACCAGCTGGGCGAACGGCACCGCGCCGGGCAGTTCCCTGCCGATCGACCAGTTCTACATCGCGAAGCCGGGCGCGACCGCGGCCGACATGAACGCGGCGCTGGCGGCGGGCAAGAACCTGCTGATCACGCCCGGGGTCTACCACCTGAACCAGACCCTGCACGTGACCCGGCCGGACACCGTGGTGCTCGGCCTCGGCATCGCCACCCTGGTGCCGGACAACGGCGTCACTGCGATGAACGTGGACGACGTCGACGGCGCCAAGATCGCCGGCCTGCTGATCGACGCGGGCACGACCAACTCGAACACGCTCATGCAGGTCGGTGCCGCCGGCTCGAGTGCCGACCACTCGGCCGACCCGACCTCGCTGCACGACGTGTTCTTCCGCATCGGCGGCGCCGCCGTCGGCAAGGCGACCAACAGCCTGGTGGTGAACAGCAACAACGTGATCGGCGACCACATGTGGATCTGGCGCGCCGATCACGCGGCGGACAACAGTTACGTCGGCTGGAACACCAATACCGCCGACAACGGGCTGACCGTCAACGGCAACAACGTGACGATGTACGGCCTGTTCGTCGAGCACTACCAGAAGACCCAGGTGGTCTGGAACGGCAACGGCGGGCGCACGTACTTCTTCCAGAACGAGATGCCCTACGACGTGCCGGACCAGGGCGGCTGGATGAACGGGTCCACCCAGGGCTACTCCGCGTACAAGGTGGGCCCGAACGTGACCAGTCACGAAGCGTGGGGGCTGGGCAGCTACTGCTTCTTCAACACCAACCCCTCGGTCGCCAGCGCGCACGCGTTCGAGGCGCCGAACACCCCCGGGGTGCGGTTCCACGACATGGTGACGGTGTCCCTGAACCACCAGGGCACCATCACGCACGTGATCAACTCGTCGGGCGATACCACGCCCGACGGCACCAAGCCGGTCAACCTGGTGAGCTACCCGTAGCCACCTCCCCGGACAACCGGTGCACGCCGTGGTGGCGGCCGCGGCGTGCACCGGTCCCTACCCGGCGGCGGACCGGAACCAGGGGTCCTTCCCACGTGACGGCGCCGCCCGGGGACCGCACGCCGTAGGCTGGGTGCCGTGAGCCAGCCGATCCTGATGACCGTCGACGACGACCCCGCTGTGTCGCGCTCGGTCGCCCGTGACCTGCGTCGCCGCTACGGCAAGGACTACCGCGTCATCCGCGCTGATTCGGGGGCCGACGCCCTCGACGCGCTGCGCGAGATCAAGCTGCGCGGCGACGCCGTCGCGGCCATCCTCGCCGACTACCGCATGCCCCACATGGACGGCATCGTCTTCCTCGAGAAGGCCATGGACCTGTTCCCCAACGCCCGTCGCGCCCTGCTGACGGCCTACGCCGACACCGACGCGGCCATCCAGGCCATCAACGTCGTCGACGTCGACCACTACCTGCTCAAGCCGTGGGATCCCCCGGAGGAGAAGCTCTACCCGGTCATCGACTCCCTGGTGGAGACGTGGCTCGCGGTCGGCGACCGGCCGGTCGAGGAGACGAAGCTGATCGGCCACCGCTACTCGGCGCCGTCGTTCAAGGTGCGCGACTTCCTCGCCCGCAACGCCGTGCCGTACCGCTGGTACTCGGTGGACGACGAGGAGGGCGGCCGCATCCTGAAGGCCGCCGAGGCGTGCGAGACCGACATCCCGGTGGTCGTCACGCCGGACGGCACCGTGCTCAAGCAGCCCACCGGCGGGCAGATCGCCGACGCGGTCGGTTTGTCGACCCGGCCCGCGCAGGAGTTCTACGACCTGGTCGTGGTCGGCGGCGGCCCGGCCGGGCTCGGCGCCGCCGTGTACGGCGCGTCGGAAGGCCTGCGCACCGTGCTGGTGGAGAAGAAGGCCACCGGCGGACAGGCCGGCACCAGCTCCCGCATCGAGAACTACCTCGGCTTCCCCGACGGCGTCTCCGGCGCCCAGCTGACCGACCGCGCGCGGCGGCAGGCCCAGAAGTTCGGCGCCGAGGTGCTGACCGCCCGCGACGTGGTGGGCCTGGAGGCCCGCGGCTCGAGCCGTGTGGTGTCCTTCGGCGACGGCTCGGAGATCGCCGCGCACTCGGTGATCCTCGCCAGCGGCGTCACCTACCGGGCGCTGGAGGCCGAGGGCATCGAGGAACTCACCGGCCGCGGCGTCTACTACGGCTCGGCCGCCACGGAGGCACCCGAGTGCAAGGGCGAGCACGTCTACATCGTCGGCGGCGCGAACTCGGCCGGCCAGGCCGCCGTGTTCTTCTCGCGCCATGCCGCGGACGTGACGATCCTGGTGCGCGGCGCCTCGCTGGAGGCGTCGATGTCGCACTACCTCATCGAGCAGCTCGCGGCCATCGACAACGTCCACGTCCGCACGCACACCACCGTCGTGCGGGCGCACGGTTCGGAGCACCTCGAATCGCTGACCCTGTGCGAAAACGGGGTGACCGAGACGGTCGAGACCGGTCACCTGTTCGTCTTCATCGGCGCCGCGCCGCGCACCGAGTGGCTCGGCGAGACGATCCAGCGCGACGGCCACGGCTTCGTCCGCACAGGCCCGGATCTGGTGACCGAAGGGCGTTACCCGGCCGGCTGGTCGCTCGACCGCGACCCGCACTACCTGGAGTCGTCCGTGCCCGGCGTGTTCGTCGCGGGCGACGTCCGTTCGCAGTCGGTGAAACGCGTGGCCTCCGCCGTCGGCGAGGGCGCCATGGCGGTCACCCTGGTCCACCGTTACCTGGAGGAGCAGTGAACACTCCCGCACTGCCGCGTGAGGAACTGCGCGGCCTGTTCCTGTTCGAGCACCTGTCCGACGAGCAGCTGGACTGGATCGAAGAGCACGCCGCCCTCGAGCGTTACGACGGCGGCGACGTGGTGATCCAGGAGGGCGAGCCCGCCACCTGCTTCTACATCCTGCTCGGCGGAGCGCTGCGGATGACACGCCTGGTCAGCGGCGTCGAGGTCGAGATGAAACGCTCCGACCAGCGCGGTTCCTATTGCGGCGCAACACAGTTCTTCGTGCACCAGGAGACCGACCACTCGTACGGCGCCTCGGTGCACGCGGTCAGCGACGTCGAGTTCGTGACGCTTCCCGCGGCCGAGTTCGCCGTCCAGTTCCGTGGCTGGTTCCCGATGGCCGCGCACCTGCTGGAGGGCATGTACGTCGGCTGGCGCAACACCGACACGGTGATCTCGTCGCGCCGGCGGCTGCTGGCGCTCGGCGAGCTTTCGGCGGGGCTGACGCACGAGCTGAACAACCCGGCCGCGGCCGCCGTGCGCGCCACCGCTTCGCTGCGCGAGCGGGTCGCCGGGATGCGCCACAAGCTGGCTGTGCTGGCGAAGAAGGACATCGACCCGGATCTGCTGGAGCAGCTGCTCGACGTCCAGGAGCGGCTGGTCAAGCAGGTCGCCGACGCGCCGAAGCTCACCGCGATGCAGCAGTCCGACCGTGAGGACGAGATCGGCGACTGGTTCGACGAGCACGACATCGGCCAGGGCTGGGACCTCGCCAGCATCTTCGTCAGCGCGGGTCTGACCGCCGACAGCCTGGACGGCGTCCTGGAGTCCGTCGGCGAGGGCCTGCTCGACGGCGCGGTGCGGTGGCTGGCGTACGCGCTCGAGACCGAGATGCTGATGGGCGAGATCGAGGACTCGACCACGCGTATCTCGGCGCTGGTCGGCGCGGCGAAGCAGTACTCCCAGATGGACCGCGCGCCGCACCAGTGGACCGACGTCCACGAAGGACTCGACTCCACGCTGGTGATGATGTCCGGCAAGATCGGCCCGGGAATCCGCGTGGTCAAGGAGTACGACCACAGCATCGCCCGGGTGCCGGCGTACGCGGCCGAGCTGAACCAGGTGTGGACCAACATCATCGACAACGCGCTGGGCGCGATGGCCGGCGAGGGCACCCTGACCCTGCGCACCTGGCAGGTCGACAAGCAGGTGCGCGTCGAGATCGGCGACACCGGCCCGGGCATCCCCGAGGACGTGCGGCAGCGGATCTTCGAGCCGTTCTTCACCACCAAGGGCGTGGGCGAGGGGACCGGCCTCGGGCTCGACATCTCGTGGCGCATCGTCGTCGAGCGGCACTCCGGCGACATCAAGGTGGAATCCGCCCCCGGCGACACGCGGTTCGAGATCTGCCTTCCGGTGGAAGAACAAGCCTCGCTCTGACCGCACCTTCCCGTTCACCGGCAGGTCCGTTGCCGCGCTGCCCGAGGGAAGCCCGGAACGGTCGATCAGGTCCATCAGGTCGAGCGCGATGAGCAGCTTCACCCCGGACGCGGTGGGCTGCGGCTGATCGGCCTTCCAGCTCAGCTGTACCGCGTACTGGTCCAGATCTACGACCTGAAGCTCGGGACGGGGGTCGCTTCCCATGCGCAGCAACGCTTTCCCGGCCTCACCTCCGCCGGAAATGTGCGCAATCCGAAGCTGTTCAGAACGGGGTTGCGGGGGATCGACCGATGAGCCCGTGCATTCCGGCCAGGCGGCAACCTTGCCGGGACAGGTGCTTTTATCGGCCGGACGGCCGATCCCTCGTGGTTTCAGCGCGCGCTGACCGGTTCGGAGGCGAGTGGGCGGGTGCGCCGCCGCGGTCGACTTGGCCCGGCTTGGTGCAGCCGGGCTCAGACTCCGGCTCCGCCCGATCGTGTGACTGACATTCGAACTCTTGTTCGAGTACCGTCGATCTGGTGGAAAGGTTCCACAGCCGGGGAGGGTCAGGAACGTGTACCGAGTCGAGGCAGGGTCAAGGTCAGAGCCGCAGTGGTCAGCCAGCTCAGCAGATCACCGAGCGGGATACGGGCAAGCCGTTCGGGCCACTCGTCCGCGACCGTGTTCAGCACCAGCTCGCCCTCCACAGCGCGGACCCCGGTCAGCCGCAACCCTTTCGGCAGCTCCGGCAGGGCCAGCACGATCGGCCGGATCCGTTTCGGCGCACGGAACTTCCACCGTCCGATGTGGAGGGTGGTCGGCGTCAGCACCACGGCTTCCGGCTCCACTGTGGGCTCCAGGGTCAGGTGGCCCCACCCGGGATGCCGGGTCCATCGCAGCCGCAGCCCGTCGTGGTGCGGAGTGGCGACAATCCCGGGGCGCAATGCCGCCACCCGTTCCCGGACCACGTCCCCATCGACGAAGATTTCCAGCCCCACCTCGGCCGGAATCACTGACGGAGTGGGCAGGCTGCGCACACGCACGTCCTTCGCCAGCACGACCACCCGGCGCAAGGGAACCCGGGCTGCGGCCGGATTGGCGCTTGATGCGCTCGGGTCCTGCCGGGAGCGTGTGCCGGGATCGGACGGCGCGTTGGCGCCTGATGCACCTGGGTTCTGTCGGGAACGTGCGCCGGGATTGGACGGCGCGTTGGCGCCTGAGACACCCGGGTCCTGTCGGGAGCGTGCGCCGGAATCGGAGTGCGTGGTGGCGCCCGGAGGCTCCGGCGTCTGCCGGTTCTCCGATGAAGTCCCGGGGTTTGGCCGGTCTTCGAATCGGTCCGGGTTTCGCTTCCCGGGCCGGTCCGAGCCTCGTCTGCTAAGTCGGCCGCCGCCGTCGAGCCGGCGTTTGCCGAGCCTGCCGCCGATCTCGGGTCGGTCGTTGTCGGGTTGGACGTCGGCGCCGGGTTGGTCGGCGTTGGGCCGGTCGTCGGTTGCGGGTCGGTAGGCGTCGGTGCCGGCGCCGAGTCGGCTGTCGCTCCCGGCGCTCCCGGCGCGGTCGGTGCCGGGTCCGTCGGTGATGACGGGCCGGCCCTTGATGTCGAGCCTGTTGTTGTCGGGCCGGTCGGTGGTGACAGGTCGGTCGGGTTGGTCGGCGTTCGGCCGGACGTTGCTGTCAGGTCGGTCGCTGTCAGGTTGGTTGGCGCCAGGTCGGCTGTCAGTGGTGTTGGCCTCGCGCTGGGCATCTCCACTACCGCGGGCGTCCGGGCCGTCGAGGGGACTGGGCGTGCCGGTGGGGCTGAGGGCGTCGGCGGGGTGCGCGTCGCGTTCGGGCCAGTCGATGTTCTCGGCCACGATGCGGACGTCGCCGATGCGGCCGGTCGCCAGCCGCAGGGAGTCCGCGGGATAGTCGAGTTCGGTGAGGGTGAGGGCGATGTCGGCGCCGTCCACCTTGGCGGTCAGGCGCCTGCCGATGAGCTGCTCGGTGACGGTGCGCGCAAGCGCGGCGGGCACGTCCGGCACGAGGGAGCGCCCGGCGGCGGCGAGGCCCGCCAGCTCCGTCCACGGCACCAAGCCCTCGAACGGCAAGCCGCCGAATGGCAAGCCGCCGAACCTTCGGCCTTCGGTCATCCGGCCATCGTATGGCGGACGGCGGGCGTTCGCCGTCGGCTGTGTTCTTCGCCGCGTCGGGGCCAACCGCGCGGTTTCGTGCAAGATCAGAGAAAGGGGAGCGATTTTCCGCTTCTACCGGGCAGGAAATGCGTCTCCCCGACCGGGGCGAGCCCGCGGCCGGGGAGACGTCGAGACCACTGTCACCGGCCGACCAGGCGGGCGATGACGCCGCTGACCACCAGCCAGAACACCGCGGCCAGACCGTAGTTGAGGATCACGGCCAGGTCGGCGTTGCCCACCGGGAACAGGCCCGGCCAGAACAACGCGAGGGGATCCGCCAATGATCGGATGAAAACGAAGAAGCCGTTCGCCGTGTTGGCGCCGGCGAGCAGCATCACCAGGTAGAGCACCTCGATGAACGCGAAGAGCGCGCCGATTCCGGTGATCACTCGAGCAGCACTGATATGGGTTCCGGTGGAGCCTCGCCATCTGGACATGCCGGTGAAATTCCACCTCGGGATAACCCTGAAACGCGCCACCCGGCAAGTTGCGCCGATTGGCGGGTGGTTTTGCTCCACGTCACCGGCGATGTCGCTCTGCGCAACCTCGTGGTTCGTTACCGCGCTATTCAGCGACCTGGTGCAGCCCGGGCAAGGGAGCTCTCGGCGCGAGACCAGCGATGCGTCGCCATCGGGACACTGGCGGTTAGGCTGAGCCGGTGCCCGAAGCCACCCAGGAACCAGCCCAGTCCACGGACGAGCCGAGCGGGGCTGAGACCTCCAAAGCAGCCGCCCAAGCCGAAGTGGCTCCGGAGGAGGAACGGACCTTCCGGCGCGAGGACTGGTACGGCGAGGAGTTCATCGGCCGGCGGTTCGTGCGGTGTGAGTTCCACGAGGTCGACCTCACGGAGTCCGTCACGCGTGGTGCGACGTTCACCGACTGTGTGTTCGGCAACGTGCGGTTCAACGCCTCGCGGCACTTCCACTCGGCGTTCACCGGGTGCAGTTTCAAGCGCTGCAACCTGTTCGACGCCGAGTTCACCGGCTGCAAGCTGGTCGGCAGCCGGTTCGAGGAGTGTTCGATGCGGCCGTTGCGGGTGAGCGGGGGAGACTGGTCGTTCGTCGGGCTGGTGCGGGCCGATCTGCGCGGCGTGACGTTCGAGCGGGTGCGCATGCGGGAGGCCGACCTCGCCTGGGCGGACGGCACCGACGCCGTCTTCTCCGACGTCGACCTTTCGGGCGCGGACCTGGGCAACGTCAAGTTCGCCCGGGCCGAGCTGCGGGGCAGTGACCTCTCGACGCTCGATCCGACGCAGGCGGAGCTGGCCGAGGCGATCGTCTCACCGGAACAGGCGACGGTGCTCGTGACTTCACTCGGTCTGCACGTGCGCGGGTAGGCTTTCCGGCGAGGGCAAGGGAAAGGAGCACCGGATGGGCGTCGTCACACCGGGGTTCACCGGTCGCGCGCGCAGCGGCGACCCGCGGCTGCCGCCGGGGCAGTACCTCGCCCAGGACTTCCCGGTGCTGTCCGCCGGCCCGACCCCTCGGGTCCGCACGGACGACTGGGAGTTCACCGTCGTCACGGAAAGCGGCGAGAAACGGGCGTGGTCCTGGCGGGAGCTGCTCGCGCTGCCGAGCGAAAAGTTCACTGTGGACATCCACTGTGTCACGCAGTGGTCCAAACTCGACACCCGCTGGCGCGGCGTCAGGGTGGAGACGCTCATCGGCGACATCACCACCTCCGCCGATTACGTGATGGCCCGCTCCTACGGCGGCTACACCACCAACCTGCCCCTGGCCGACCTGCTCGACGGCCAGGCCTGGGTCGCCTACGAGTACAACGGCAAACCGCTGACGCCCGAACACGGCGGACCTGCCCGGCTGCTGGTGCCGCACCTGTACTTCTGGAAGTCGGCGAAGTGGGTGCGCGGGCTGCAGCTCACCACCAAGGACGACCCGGGCTTCTGGGAGACCGCGGGCTACCACGACTACGGAGACCCATGGCGGGAACAGCGGTATCAGGGCGACTAGCGTGGCGCGTCGCCCGCCTCGTCGAGGCCCGGCCGGAGACGCCGACGGCGCGCACGCTCGTCTTCGACATCCCCGGCTGGCCGGGCCACCTCGCCGGCCAGCACGTGGACGTCCGGCTCACCGCCGCGGACGGCTACACCGCGCAGCGCAGCTATTCCCTTGCCGCGCCGGCCGACGGCGACCGGGTGGAGCTGACGGTCCAGCGGGTGCCCGACGGTGAGGTCTCCGAACACCTCACCGGCCGGTACGCGGCCGGCGACCCGGTGGAGATCCGCGGCCCGGTCGGCGGCTGGTTCGTGTGGCGCCCCGCCGACCCGGCGCCCGTCCTGCTCGTCGCGGGCGGCTCCGGCATCGTCCCGCTGATGGCGATGATCCGCGCCCGCCGCGCGGCGGGCAGCAAGGCGCTGTTCCGGCTCGTCTACTCCCTGCGCACACCGGCCGAACGGTATTACGCCGAGGAACTCCGCCGCCCGGTCGCGGGGCTGGACGTCACCTACGTCTACACGCGCGAGCTGCCCGAGGGCCAACCCGGTATCCCGCGCCGGATCAGCGTCGCCACGCTCAACACGGCGGGCTGGCCGGCGGACTTCGGCGCGACCAGCTACGTCTGCGGCCCGACCGGCTTCGTCGAAACCGTGGCCGACATCCTGCTCGCGCTGGGCCACGACCCGCACACCATCCGCACCGAGCGCTTCGGCCCCAGCCGCGACTGACGCTCCGCGAGTTGCTCGGCCCAGCGGCGGCGGCACTGCCACACCGGGAGCGGTCCGAGATTCGGTGGCGGCCGGCGCGTTTGCCCCGGCCGTGCCCTCAACCGGTTTTCGGCCTGTCGTAAGAGAAGTCGTATACGGCGAAGTCGGTCAGCGGGACGTATCCGATTCGCTGGTAGAGGGCGTTGCTGGTGGGGTTGGCCGGGTTTGTGTACAGGACGACGTCCTTCGCGCCCGCGGCCAGCGCGGCCCTGCTCACCTCGGCCGTCACGGCACCCGCGTAGCCGTGGCCCCGGAACAGGGCCGGGGTGTAGACCGGGTCGACCCGGACCATGCCGGCGACCATCGAGGTCACGGCCGCCATCGAGACGGGGGTCCCGTCCGGGGTCTCCCAGAACGTGAAGTGCCGGTCGGCGAAGCGTGAGCTGGCCCAGGAATCGGCGTCTACGGCCGGGACTTCCCCGACGGCGGTGACGAACTCGCGGCACAGGTGGATGAGTTGCGCGCGGTCCCGCTCGCCCACGACGCGGCCCCGGCCCTCGGGGCGCGGCTCCGGCGGGGTGAGCGTGTCGAGACGGTACAGATGCAACGGCTGGGTAAGTGCCGGCGCGGCGTTTGTCCGCCGCTGCCAGGCCTCGGCGAACGCCGTGGCGGTGTTGTCCTCCGCCGTGACGCGGGTGAGCGGCTGGCCGAGTCCGGCCAGATAGGCGGCGAGGACGTCGGCCTGCCCAGTGGAGAGCGGAGTGATGCTCAACCGGACGGACTGGTGGAGGTAGAAGATGGCGCAGACCTCGCCTTCTCGCTCCAGCCAGCCGAAAACGATCTTCTCGCCTGCTGCTTCCGGTCGGCCGGGAACCGTGGCCTTGCCCCCTGACCCCGGTCGGCCGGGAATGGTGGCCTTGCCCCCTGACCCCGGCCGGCCGAGTGCAGTGGCCCCGGCACCGTCAGCCGCCGGGCGCCTTCGCAGCTTCTCGATCACGGTCAGCGGGGTGTTGTGCAGAGCGGGGCGAGAGTGCAGGAAGCCTTCGGTGCGGGTGAGGAAGTCGTCGAGGTTTTCGGTGAGGTGGCAGGTTTCCGGGCGCATGCCTCATCATCGCCGATGGGCTCGGTGGCCGGTGGCCCTTCAGGAAGGGTCGGGTTTGGTCAGCAGTTCGCGGAGGGTGGCGAGCAGTTCGCGGCGGTCGGCGGCGCCCAGTTTGCCCCGGATGCGGGCCATGTGGTGCTCCACGGTCTTGCCGGAGATGAAGAGCTTGCTGCCGGCCTGTTTGTAGGTCAGGCCGTCGACGACGAGGCGGGCGACTTCCAGCTCGCGTTCGCTCAGCGCGCTCAGGCCGGCGCCGGCTGTGGGTTCCGGGACGTGGGACTCGCGCCGGTTCGTGATGCCCTGGAATTGGCGGGCGGCTTCCAGCAGCTGCACCATCGCCTTGCGGTCGGACGTGCGGATCGCCGCCTGGCCCGCCAGACGCGCCGCGTCCCAGCCGAGGCCCAGCTCGTGCAGTTCGGCGGCGGCCGCGGAGATGGTGTCGGGCTCGAAGCTGCCGCTCAGGACGGCAAGCCAGCACGCCGCCGCCCGCGCGAGCGCCGAGGGATACCGGCCGCAGTCCGCGAAGCCCGCCAGCGCCGTCAGCTGCTTCTCGACGGTGGCGCGGTCCTCCAGGGTGATCGCCGCGTGCAGCTCGTGCCAGCACAGCGAGACCGTCCACAGTGGAGGGTTGGCGAGGCGGTCGAGCATCTCGTGGGCGCGTTCGAGCTGACGGGCGAGCTTCGCGTGCGCGCCGGTGCGCGCGGCGGCGATCGCCAGCTCACCCAGTGGCAGCAGGGTGAACAGGTCGGTCTGCTGTCGCATCGACGCCTGGTACGCGCGGTCCCACGACCGCTGCAGCCCGACGAGGTCACTCGCCCGGCGCGCCAGCCCCAGCTCCAGCGTCGCGAAGAACAGCTCGTCCCTGGCCTCGAGCCGGCCGGACGCCGCGACGGCGTTCCGGTGCTCGTCGGCCGTGGTCAGGTTGCCCGCCGTCATCGCGACCCAGCCGAGCAACAGGCGGTGCCGTGTGGTCAGCAGGTCGCCGCCGACTTCGCTGGCGAGCGCGCGGGTGAGCACGGACTCGGCGAGCCCCAGCTCACCTGCGTGCAGCCCGACGATCGACGCGAGCGCGGCCGGGCTGTCCGGCAACGGCGCGCCGGCCCCGGACGGCTCCAGCATCGCCGCCGCCCCGACCAGCGTCGACAGGCTTTCGGTCCCGTGACCGGTGACCGATTCGGCGATCCCGTCCGCCGTGCGGCTCGCCGCGCCCGCGAACAGCGTCGGGGCCATCCCGGGCGCCGGGACCCGCAGCACTTCCCGCGCACCCGCCAGCTCGCCGGTCCCGACGAGCGCGATCGCGGCGAACGCGTTCACCGCGCCCTGTCCCGTCCACCGGTACCCCTCGCGCGCAGTCGGGTACGTGTCGGCGGTGACGAAGTCGTCCGGCTGCGCCGTCCCGTGCGCGCCGGGCAGACCGGTGCCCGGCTCGGCGACAGCGCCCAACCCGGTCCCAGGCAAGCCGTCGTGGGCGACCCGGGCCGCTTCCGCGGCGCAGAGTCCCGCCCAGCGGTACAGCTCGGCGCTGCGGGCCAGTTCGCCGCGGTGGGCGAGGACGGTGGCGGCGATCTCGGCGCCCGCGGCACGGGTGCCGAGATCGGCGGCGCTCAGCATGCCGTCGCCGAGGCGCAGGGCGGTGTCGAGGTCGCCGGACAGCGCGGCGGCGCGGGCCCAGCCCGTGGTCACCAGCGCGTTGCGCGTGCCGGCTTCCGAAGCGGCTTCGAACAGGCGCGCGGCCAGCTTCGCGTCACTCGGCAGGGCTTCGCCCGCGGCGACGGCGAAGGCGGCGGCCGCGCTGGAGCCGGAGCTTCCCGTGTCCAGTAAGGACTTCGCGAGTTCCAGCACCGGCAAACCGTTGCGCAGCTGTAGCTCCACCAGCTGCTGCAACGTCGTCAGCCGCCGGGCCGGGGGACCGTAGGTGCGCACGGCCTCGGCAGCCACCGGGAGCAACGCGTCCTCGGCGTCGAGCAGGCCGGTGGCGCGGGCGCCGTCGACGATCTCCGGCAGCCGGTCCGGCGTACGGCCGAGCAGCGCGCACAACAGGTCCAGGTTCCGGCCCGCGCCGGCCTCGGCGGCGATGAGGTACCGCAGCACGTCTTCGTCCAGTTCGGCCAGTTCGGCGCGGAAGTCCGACAGCCGGCCGGTCACCACTCGCTCCACCAGCCGCGGGACCCCGCCGGTGCGGGTGTGCAGCGCGGCGGCCGTCTTCGCGTCGACGGACCGGCCGGTGAGCTGCCGGACCAGCGCGGCCACCTCGTCGGCGGCCAGCGGCGCCAGCACGATCAGCGGCGCCTGCCGGCCGAACGTCTCGCCGAGCGTGCGCAAGGCCTCCGAACCGGCGTTCGGCCGGTGGGCCAGCACGATCGGGCCTTCGGCGGTGCTCGCGAGTGTGCTCAGCCTTGCCAGGTCCTCTTCACCGAGCTGGTCGGCGTCGTCGACGAGGGTCGCCTCGACGCCGGCCGCGCGGTAGCCGCGGTCGAGGGCGCCGAGCAGCGCGGTCTTGCCGTAGCCGCCGGGCGCGACGACAACAAGCCGCGCGGGCGCCGCGGGGGTATCGGCCAGCTCGGCGAGGAGCCGGCGCGCGAGGGGATGGACGGCTTCGGTGCCGGTCTTCGCCAGCAGTGCGTTCAACAGTGACCTTCACCGGTGGGGGCTGCGCCGGGGTGGGCGCAGGAGCTCAGGGTGGCGGAGTGGGGCGGGGTGTTTCCCTTGTCTGCGGTGGCTTCGTGGGACGAAAGGGTGGCGATCAGGACGGAGGAGCCGATCGCGAGGACCGCGGCTGCGGCGGCGAGTGGCCGCCACCGTTTGAGCAGCTTCGCGGCCCCTTCGGGCTCGGGCAGCTCAAACGGCTTGATGTCGACCGGCGGCCGGGCGGGCCGCTCGGTCAGCTCGGGCGGGTGGTCGACACGGGGCAGCAGGGTGGTCTCGGCGGCCGGCCGCTCCCGCCGCGAAGGCGGGCTCGTCCGTTGAGCGGCGAGGCTACTCGACCCGAACGCCGCCGTCAGCGCGGGCTGGGGGCCGGCGAACACGGGGCAGGGCAGCCGCCCCGGCAGCGCGCCCGGGCCGGGCTCGCCGCAGAACACGATGCCCGCCAACGCATCCGGCGTGACCGAAGCGGAGTGCGCGAGCGCAAAAGCAGTGCTCACGGCCGCTGCGGGGGCGACGCCCTCGGTGCTCGTCCGCGACACCCAGCCGCTCGCGCCGGACGCGGTCGCGAGAGTGACCGTGACGCCGTCGGGCCCGAATTCGCAGACGGCCGCGGTCTGGTCGCCCGGGCCGGGCTCCGGCAGGTGTGCGTACAGCGCCGCGATCGAGCCGGGCAGCAGTGTCACCGCCCTGAACCCCGATTCGGCCAGCGCGCGGCGAAGCAGGTCCCGCCGGTAGTCGCCCCAGTCGCCGGGGTGGGTCACCACGAGATGGTGGGGCGCGCCGCCGAACTGCGAGGCCGCGTGCTCCGCGATGCCCTCGACCAGCACGGTGGTCAGCGATTCCGGCGAGAACGCGTCCCCCTCGATCAGCATCGGCACGTCGTCACCGATCCGCCGGTGGAACCCGGTGAGCAGGCGCGACGGCACCGCGGCCCCGGCGCGCGCGGCGGCGTCGCCGGTCAGCAGGTAGCCCTCGTCGTCGAGAAACAGCGCGGACGCGGCGGCGGGGGTCTGCTCACCCAGCCACAGCGGTTCGGGTGCCTCCCAGCTGTCTCCTCGCCGGAGCCGGGTGGCGGCGTGGGTCCGGGCGTGGGCGACATCGATGCCGAGCACGTAGGGCAACGCCGCTTCCTCCCTTCGTTGGACAAGGGGGCCGCCAACCGGCCTAAGGGGACCACTAGGGGTAGCTCATCCTCACCCGTAAGGGTCATTCGAGCAAGCCGGGCGGTGGGATTCGGCCCAACATCAGCTCGCCCGAACGAGCCCCTAACCCCCTAACGATCTCATATCGACTCCCTAACGGCTGAGCGAGTCGCGACTGGGAGTAAACCCCGATGTAGCCGGGGGTCCGGGGTCCCTACCTTGAGCGCCACCCAGACCGGCGACGGTCCGGTTGCCAATCCGACCGGAAGCAGGCGGATACGGGCTGTAGCCGATCTGCTTACAGGAACCCGTTTCCGCCGTGGCTGTAGTCGGATTGGGAACGAACGGCACAGCAATCCCCCGTACAGACGAACAATCTGGAGATCTCCCCATGGATCCGGTGCAGACCCTGCACGATTTCACGCTCAACCTGCTCGGCGACCCGACCGCGCTCGCGTCGTTCGGCCAGGACCCGCAGGCCGCGCTGGCCGCCGCCGGCCTCGGTGACATCAGCGCCGCCGACGTGCACGAGGTCATGCCGCTCGTGCTCGACTACGTGCCGGTCGACAACCTGACCGCGCTCGGCCAGCTGCCGCAGGCGGGCGACCTCACCGGTGTCCTGGCCGACGGCCCGCAGGGCGCGATCGAGCAGCTCCAGGCGCTGACCGCGTCCTTCGGCCTGCCCGCCGTCGACACGGCGTCGCTGCCGGCCCTCCCGGCCCTGCCCGAGCTGCCGGCCGTCGGCAGCCTGCCCGTCGTGGGCGACCTGCCCCTCGGCGCGGTCCCGGCGCTGCCCGCGCTGCCGACCTTGCCGGGTGCGGCCCTGCCCGCGGTTCCGGCGCTGCCGGCTCTGCCGGGTGTGTCCGCCCTTCCGGGTCTCGGCGAGGTGCAGAACGCCGTCGCCGGTGTCACGGCGCTGGCGCAGAGCCCGGCCAGCTCGCTCGCGTTCGGCAACGACCTCTCCAACGGCCTCGACTCCGACGCCGTCGCGAAGGCCGGCGGCATCGCCAGCGGCGCGGCCTCGCAGGTCCAGCACCTGGGTGGCGACGTCGTCGGCGCGGTCGAGCACGCCTCCCCGGTGGACCTCGCGGGCCTGACCTCGCAGGTGCCGGACGTTGCCGGTCTGACCTCGCAGCTGCCGGATGTTGCGGGCCTGACCTCGCAGCTGCCGGACGTCGCCGGCCTGACCTCGCAGGTGCCGGACATCAGCGGCCTGACCTCGCAGCTGCCGGACGTCAGCGGCGCCACCGCGCCGGTCGGCGACCTGGCCGGTCACCTGACCGAGGCCGGCGGCGGCGTCGCGGGCCACGTCAGCGACCTCGCCGGTCACCTCACCGAGCCGGTCGGTCACCTGACCGGGGCGCTCAGCCCCGCCGGCCTGGAGCACGCCGCCGGCAGCCTGGTCAGCGGCGCGCAGTCGGCCGTTCCCACGCCGAGCCTCGGCGAGCGGTCCGACACCGGCACGGACGCGGTCCACTCCGGTACCGACGCGGTCCACAGCGGCACCGACGCCGGTGTCGGCGCGGTGCACGACACTGTCTCCACGGTTACGGCCCCGCTGCACGACGCGCTGGGCGGCCTCGACCTCCACGCCGGTGTCGAGTCGCAGCACGGTGGCGGCGACCTGCACATTTCCCTCTGAGTAGAGGTCTGACGGAGGTGGCTCCCCGGTCTGGGTGCGACCGCGGAGCCACCACCCGGTTCGAATACTTTGCGTACACGGGGGACACTGCTTCGTCGTGACCGCTCCACCATGGCTCGAAGTGCTCGACGAGACCTTGGACGCTTGCCGGACGCACGGCCGCGAGGACTTGGCGCTACGCCTCCGCCGCCGCCGGGACCGGCCGTCCGGGGGGACCCGGGTTGCCGTGCTCGGCTTTCCGAAGCAGGGCAAGGGGTATCTCGTCAACGCGGTGCTCAACGCGCCGATCTGCGCGGTCGGTGACGCGCCCACCCCCGCGGTGCCGGTCGAGATCGGCTACGCCGCCGAGCCCGCCGCGACGCTGGTCGGGCGTGCCGATGAGCGCATCCCGGTCGCTGTCGAGCGGATGACCGGTGAAATCGGCGCGCGGCCGACGGGATCGTTGCGCCGCGTCGAAGTCGGTGTCCCGCGTGAGCTGCTTTCCGCGGGGCTGGTGCTCATCGACACCCCCGCCATCGGCGATCCCCGCTCGGCCCGCACGGCCGCCGCCCTCGACGTCCTCGCCGACGCCGACGCCGTGATCCTCGTTTCCGACGCCACCACGCCGCTCAGCCCGGCCGAGCTGGCGCTGGCCCGCCACGTCCGCACCTGGTGCCCGCACGTGATCCTGGCCCTGACCAAGATCGACGTCTGCCCGAGCTGGCGCGCGGTCGCCGAGGAGGACCGCACGACGCTGTCCGACGCCGGCATCGACGCACGGGTGCTGCCCGTCTCGGCCACGGTCCGCCAGGCCGCGGCGAAAACGGGGGACCAGGAGCTGAATGCCCGCTCCGGTTTCCCGGAACTGCTGTCGTGGATCGCCGAACAGGTCGCGCGGCCCGCGGAACGCTCGAGCGCGCTGCTCGCCGCGGTGGGTGTGCGGGCCGCGGCCGCGGAGCTGGTCGAGACGCTGCGCACCCGCGCCGAGGTGGTGGTGAAGGACGCCGGCGTCGACCAGACCACGTTGCTGCACCGCGCCCAGCGCAAGGCCGACGACCTGCGCAAGCGCAACACCCGCTGGCAGAACCTGTTGTCCGACGAGATCGCCGACCTGCTCTCGGACGCCGAGTTCGACCTGCGCGAGCGGACCCGGCACATCGTCGAGGTGATCGACGAGACCTTCGACCGCGGCGATCCGCTCAAGGTGTGGGACGAGTTCGGGCCGTGGCTCAACGACACGCTCGTCAAGGCCGTCGAGACGAACTACAGCTGGGCCGCCGAGCGGGCGGAGTGGATCGCGCAGGCCGTCGCGGTGAGCTTCGGGGAGCAGTACGACCAGCCGGACCTGCAATTTCTGGATGCCGACGCCGAGTTGGTCGGCGAGGTCCGCCAGCCGCGCATCGAAGCGTTCAAGATCGGCCAGAAGATGTTCACCGGCCTGCGCGGTTCTTACGGTGGTGTGCTGATGTTCGGCCTGATCACGCAACTCAGCTTGGGAATGACCATGTTCAACCCGATTTCGGGGGCCGCGGGCGTGGCGTTCGCCGCCAAGACGATCAGCGACGAGAGCACCATGCGGCGGCAGCGACGGCAGGCTGTGGCGAAGATGACCGCCCAGCGCCACGTCGACGACGTCTTCCTGCGGTTCAGCAAGGACTGCCGCGACGCGATCCGTGGGGTGCAACGGAAACTGCGTGATCACTTCACCGCGCTGGCGGACGAGCTGTCCGAGCAGCTGGCGAGGGAGCGCGAGATGATCATCGCGGGCTCGGCCGAGCGGGAGCGCCGGACCGCCCGGCTGCGGGGGGAGATCGAGCGGCTCGCCTCGCTGCACCAGCGCGCCGGGGAACTGGGCCTGCTCGCGGGCCGCGCGCCACGGGAGCTGCCCGCGTGACCGAGGACGTCCGCGGCCTGCTGGCCGACGCTTTTTCGCTCTACCGCGACAGTCCGCGCGCGGCCGGGCTGCTGCGTGAGGCGCTGGAGCACCTCGAACAGCCGCTGCGCGTCGGCATCACCGGCGCGGCCGGCACCGGGAAGTCGACGCTCGCGGCGGCACTCGGCGACTGGCCGACCCGGGCGTTGCGCGATCTCGCGCTGATCGACGACCCGCCGCCGGGCACGCTCACCGATGCCACCGTCCGGCTGTTCCGGCACCTCGAACCGGACGAGCTGGCGGCGGCGCTCCCCACGGCACGGTCGGCGTTCGCGCGCCAGACGGCCGTCGACACGGTCCTGGTGCTCGCGCGCGCCGACGAGACGGGCGCGGGTCGTATCGACGCGCTTCTCACCGCGAAGCAGCTCGCGCGGCGCGCGTGGCGCGAAGACCCGCTGTGCAGTGGTTCCCAGGGCGTGATCGCTGTCGCCGGTCAGCTCGCGTACGGGGCGCGCGCATTCGACGACGAGGAGTTCGAGCTGCTGGCCGCTTTCGCCGCCGTGCCGCGCGAAGAGCTGGAGCGGTACCTGATTTCGGTGGACTCCTTCACCGATCCGGCGTTCCCGGGCCCGGTGTCGGTGGATACGCGGCGCTCGCTGGTGTCGCGCTTCGGGCTCTTCGGCGTGCGGCTGGCTCTCACACTGATCCGCACGGGCTCGGACAGCCAGCTGAAGCTGTCCGCGGAACTGGTGCGCCGCAGCGGATTGGGTGAGCTTCGTGACACGATCGCCGGCTGTTTCGCCGCGCGCGCCGACGCGTTGAAGGCGCGCACCGCGGTGGTACGGCTGGAAACCGTGCTGCAGGCCGAACCCCGTCCGCACAGCGACCGGCTGGCCGCGCGTGTCGAGCGGTTCGCCGCCACCGCGCACGACTTCCGTGAGCTGCGCCTGATCGCCGACATCCGCGGCGGCCGCACCGCGCTGTCCGGCGACCCGGCGGAGGAGGCGGTGCAGCTGCTGGGCGCACAGGGCACGGCGCCGGAGGAACGGCTGGGCCTCGCCCCCGACGCCGACCCGCGCGAGGTCTACGCCGCGGGCATCGACGCCGTCCGCCGTTGGCGCCACGAAGCCGAACGCCCGGACCGCCCGCCGGCTGAGCGCGCCGCCGCGCACGTGGTGGTGCGCAGCGCGGAGGGGTTGCTGGCGCTGTTCGCCTGAACTGCTCGTGAGTGTTCATGACGGTTAGAACCGGCATGAACACTCACAAGCCGTCAGGCGTTTCCGAGCACGCGCTTGACGGCGATCTCCAGCACCACCCGCTGCGGATTCGGCTTGGGCTGCCGGTATCGCGCGGCGTAACGGTTCTCCGCGTCCTCGACGGACGCCGGATCGTCCTTGAGCGTCATGCGTCCCTCCAAAGTGGACCAACGCGGTCCCTCCAGCTGGCAGACGGCGGCGGCGACGCCGGTGTCCCCGGCCGCGCGGACGAGCTTCGCCTTGTGTGAGCCGTCGAACGTGATGACTCGCGCGATGCCCGTCTCGAAGTCGACGGTGACCCCGACGGCGACGACGTGCGGGGTCCCGTCGGGGCGGACCGTGGTGAGGCTGGCGAGACGGCGTTCGGTCCAGAACAGGTGGAAGTCCTCGCCGCGGTCCGTGAGATCGATCTTCATGAGGCCACGGTATCGGTTACCTCACCTCGGCCGTTTTCGCCTGTGCTGACGGGTTTTCCGAGGTGCGGCCGTGCTCGGAGCCGGCGAAGGCCCGCCTGACCAGCGGGCGCAGGGTCCGAGACTGGATGGCGCGCATGACAACGGCGTTGAGCCAGATGCCCCGCGTGGTTTTCGGGGCTGCGGCGGCCACCCGGCCGGGCGGGAGCTGCTGCGCGGAGGTGACACGAGGGCGCATCGCCGCCTCGAACGCCGCCAGCGCGGCGGGCACGGCGTCGGCACCGGAGTGTGCGCGCAGCGCGGCCGCCAGTTCGGCCGCGCCACGCAGGGCCAGCGCGGTGCCGAGCCCGCTGAGGGGGCTGGTGGACCAGGCGCTGTCGCCGAGCAGGACCACGTGACCGTCGTACCAACGGGGCATGTGCACCTGGTCGAACGTGTCCAGGGCGAAATCGTCGGCGTCGCGCGCCGCGGCCAGGAATTCCTTCGCGCGCCAGCCGACGCCGGCGAAAGTGCGCTCCAGCAAGGCGATCTGGGCCTCGCGGTCGTGGCGGGACGGCAGCGTCTCAGCGGCGAAAGTCAGGCCGACCTCCTGCTGGCCGGGGTGGCCCGGACGGGCCTTGACCGAGCGGCCGCCGGGCGCGTTGTGCATCAGGAACCAGCCGTCCAGACGGGGTGTGCCGGGCTTTTCGGTGAGTGTGAACCAGGCGTGCGCCAGGCCCAGGGGCTTGCGGTACGCCTCCTCGGGGCCGAACCGCAGCGTGCGCACCTTGGAGTGCGCGCCGTCCGCGCCGACCACCAGGTCGAACTCCTCCTCGCCGCCGGTGCGG
Source organism: Amycolatopsis sp. (assembly GCA_036502365.1). Classification (GTDB taxonomy): domain Bacteria; phylum Actinomycetota; class Actinomycetes; order Mycobacteriales; family Pseudonocardiaceae; genus Amycolatopsis. The sequence continues at coordinate 24,050 of DASXYS010000066.1, read as the reverse complement.
AACCGGGCCAGCACGCGGTTTCCCCGGTCCTCCAACGCTTCCACGGTTTCGCCGAAGCGGTGGGTCACGCCGGGGCCGGCCGCGTCGTGGATGATCCGGGCGAGGTCGGTGCGCAGCAGCTCCTCCTTCGACACCAGGCCCTTGCCGCCGAACGCCTCGACCGGCATCGCGGCCAGCCGCCATCCGCGCGCGGTGATCCACGCCGCCCCGGCCTGCGGGATCAGGCAGCTGAGCGCCTGCTCCAGCAGGCCCGCCTGCGCCAGCACCTCGCGGCTGTCCCCGCGCAGGTCCACGGTCTGGCCGCCCTTGCGCGGGGCCGGGGCGATCTCGGCCACCGTCACCGCCCAGCCGTCCCGCTCCAGCAACAGCGCGAGAGTGTCCCCCGCGATCCCCCCACCGACGACAAGTGCACGTGCCACGAGATGTCCTCCCTGCTGACCCAGCCCGATCCTGATGCGAACGTTTCGCGTTAACGGTAGACCCGACCGAAGTGCTAACGCAATAGATTCGCGGTAATGTCAGGGCATGGCGCAGGCAACAGGGGTGACCCGTCCCGGCGGGCGGACCGCCCGGACCCGCGAGGCCGTGCACGCGGCAACCCGTGAGCTGCTGGCCGAATCCGAGGACGGCACCGTCGAAATCGCGGAGGTGGCGGCCCGGTCCGGGGTGCACGTCGCCACCATCTACCGGCGCTGGCGCACCGCCGAGGGCCTGGTCATCGACACGATCGTCGACGAGCTGGCCACCCGTTCACCGCTGCCCGCGACCGGCGACCTGCACGCCGACCTGCTCACCTGGGCCACCAAGCTGCTCGCGGACCTCCGCAAGCCGGTCCACTTGACCCTGGCCCGCGCGATGGTCCGGGCGGGCGAGGCCGGCGAACAGGGCTCGGACGACGTCGCCCGGTTCTCCGAACCCCGCATCCGCGAGATCGAGGCCACGCTGAAGGCCAGCGGCACGACCGCGATCGGCTGGCGGGACGTCTTCGAGATGGTGCTCGCCCCGGCGTACCTCTACGCGCTGATTTCCCGCCCGCTGGACCCGGCCGTCGACGCCGTCCGCCTGGTCGACAACCTCATTGCCGTGCACGACCAGCGCGCGGCCGCCGGCTGACCGGCTTTGGTTACGGCGTAGGAATCCGCGGCTCCAGGCCGGCGGCGCGGTAGATCCCGTCGATCACCGTCATCGTCTCCACGGCGTCTTCCGGCGGAGTGCTGACCGGGCCGTCGCGGAGCACCGCGTTCGCGAAGGCGTCCAGCTGGTAGTCGTACGACGGGCGGTGCGTGAAGCGTTCGACGCGCCGCCCGCCCGGGCCCCGGACCGACAGGCGATGCCACATCTGCGGGGACACCGGGTTGATCGCCCGCAACTCGCCCCGGGAGCAGGTGACGCGGGCGGAAATGCGGAGCACGTCGGACGACCACAGGGAACAGTGCACCCGGCCGGTGGCGCCGGTGGGGAACTGAAGGGCGGCCGTCATCGCACGGTCGACGCCGGGGGAGCGGAGCTTCGCGCCGGCCGAAACCACGGTCGGCGTCGAAGCGGCCAAGACGCGGGCCAGGTGAACGGCGTAGCAGCCCGCGTCCATCGTCGCGCCGCCGGCCAGCGGGAGGCTGTAGCGGATGTCGGAGAAGCGGGGCAACGGGAAGCTCACCGCGGTCTCGACGTGCAGCACCGAGCCCAGCTCGCCCGAAGCCAGGATCTCCTCCATCCGCAGGGTGAACGGGTGATACCGGTAGTGGAACGCCTCCATCACCACCAGGCCGGACGCCGCCGCGGCCCGCGCGACGGCGGCGGCCTCGTCCGCGTTGGCAGTAAAGGGTTTCTCGCACAGGACGTGCTTGCCCGCGGCCAGGGCGGCGAGTGTCCAGCCGCCGTGGAGACCGTTGGGTGTGGGGTTGTAGACGGCGTCGAGTGACGCGTCCGCGAGGAGGTCGTCGTAGGTCGTGTGCACCTTCGGGATGCCGTGCTTCGCGGCGAACTCGGCGGCCCGCTGCGGATCGCGCGCTGCGATGGCCGCGACTTCCACCTCGGCGTTGCCCCGCGCGGGCTTGACCAGCGCGCTCGGCACGATCCCGGCTGCTCCCAGCACTCCGATCCGCATGCCGGAACCTTAGCGGTCCGGCAGATTTCAACTCACCGTTGACCTCTTCAACAGCGAGTTGTACCGTTCGCGGCACCACGACGCCCTGGAGGTCCCCGATGCCGTCGCCGTCCCGTACCCGCGCCTGGCAGGCCGCCCTGCTGGGTGGCGCCCTCGTCCTGGTCACCGCGGCCTGCGGGGGTGGTCCCGACGGCGCCGGCGGGTCGCCGGCCGTGGGCAACAGCCCCTCCGCCATCCCGGACAACGCCGCGCTGATCACCGCCGTCAAGGCGGACCCGCAGTTCACGGCCGCGCTGCCGCCCGCCGTCGCGCAGGCCAAGACGCTGCACCTCGCGTCCAACATCCAGTCGGCGCCGAACAACTTCTACTCGAGCGACGGCAAAACGCCGATCGGCTACGAGGTGGACCTCGCCAAGGCGGTCGGCGCGAAGCTCGGTGTCACGGTGGCGTACCAGGACATGGCGTTCGGCTCGCTGATCACCAGCCTGCAGTCCGGCCGGGTCGACCTGACCATGGCCGCGATGAACGACACCAAGGAGCGCCAGCAGCAGATCGACTTCGTCGACTACTTCTCCTCCGGCATCACGATCATGGTCGCCAAGGGTAACCCGGAGGGCATCACCGGCCCGGACACCTTGTGCGGCAAGAACGTCGCCGTCGTCCAGGGCACCAGCCACCAGAAGTTCGCCGCCGCGCAGAGCGCGAAGTGCACGCAGGCGGGCAAGCCGGCGATCACCGTCACGGCCACCGACAGCGATACGCAGAACCAGAACCAGCTGCGCACCCGCCGCGTCGCCGCGATCCTCAACGACCTGCCGAGCGCCGTCTACATCTCGCGTACGGCAGGCGAGGGCAAGTACTTCGAGGTCGTGCCCGGCCAGCCGATCGAGGGCGGCCCGTACGGCATCGGCTTCACCAAGGCCAACACGAAGCTGCGCGACGCCGTGAAGCAGGCGCTCCAGTCTCTGATCGCCGACGGCACGTACGGCAAGATCCTCCAGTCCTGGGGTGTCGAGCAGGGCGCGGTGAAGGAGGCGGCCGTCAATGGCGGAAGCTGAGCCGCTGCCGATCGTCCGGCTGAAGCATTGGGGGCGCTGGGTCAGCGCGGTGGTCATCGTCGCGCTGCTGGTGCTGCTCGGGTTCGCGCTCGCGCAGGCCCAGATCGAGTGGGGCTCGGTGCCGGACTTCGTGTTCTACCGCGTGATGGCGCTCGGCCTGCTCAACACCGTGGTGCTCGCGGTGATCTCGCAGGCCGTGGCGATCGTGCTCGGCATCCTGATCGCGTTGCTGCGCCGGAGCGCGAATCCGGTGGCGAAGTGGTTCGCGGCGGCCTACATCTGGCTGTTCCGCGGCTTGCCGGTGCTGCTGCAGATTCTGATCTGGTACAATCTCGCGCTGATCTTCCCGACGATCTCGATCCCGCTGCCGTTCGGCGGCTACCTCCTCCACGAGCAGACGAACGTGCTGATCAGCGCGTTCACCGCGGCGCTGCTCGGGCTGGCGCTCAACGAAAGCGCGTACATGGCCGAGATCGTCCGCGCCGGGCTGAACAGTGTCGACAGTGGACAGACGGAGGCGGCGAAGTCCATCGGCATGACCCCGGGCGCCACGCTGCGCCGGGTGGTGCTGCCGCAGGCGATGCGCGTGATCATCCCGCCCACCGGCAACGACTTCATCAACATGCTCAAGGGCACGTCGATGGCGTCGGTGATCGGCGTGACCGAGCTGATCCACGCGGCCAACAACATCTCGTCCAACAACCTGCTGGTGATGGAGACGCTGATCGCGGCCGCGGTCTGGTACATGGTGGTGGTGACCGTCGCGGGTGTCGGCCAGCATTACCTGGAACGCGCGTTCGGCGCCTCCGATCGTGGACCGGCGTCACGCGTCGGCAAGGCGCTGCGGGGAGTGCCGCTGGTGAGGAGTGCCCGTGTCTGAACCACTGCTGCGTGCCGTGGGCGTGCGCAAGAGCTACGGGCACACCGAGGTGCTCAAGGGCATCGACCTGGAAGTCCACAAGGGACAGGTGGTCTGCCTCCTCGGGCCTTCGGGCGCGGGCAAAAGCACGTTCCTGCGCTGCCTGAACCACCTGGAGACGATCGACGCCGGGCAGGTGTGGGTCGACGGCGAGCCGATCGGCTTCAAGCTCCGCGGCGGGAAGCTGTACGAGCTGCGGGAGGCCGACGTCGCCCGGCAGCGCCGTGACATCGGCATGGTCTTCCAGCGGTTCAACCTGTTCGGCCACCGGACGGCGCTGGAGAACGTCGTCGAAGGCCCGATCCGGGTGCTCGGGGCGAAACCGGGCCAAGCGCGCGCCGACGCGCTCGAACTGCTGGACCGCGTCGGCCTCGCGCATCGCGCCGGCGCCTATCCGGCGCAGCTTTCGGGCGGACAGCAGCAGCGGGTCGCGATCGCGCGTTCGCTCGCGATGAAGCCGAAGCTGATGCTGTTCGACGAGCCCACGTCGGCGCTCGACCCGGAGCTGGTGGGGGAGGTGCTCGCGGTGATGGGTACGTTGGCGCGGGAGGGGATGACGATGGTGGTCGTGACACACGAGATGGCCTTCGCCGCCGAGGCCGCCGACGAGGTGGTGTTCCTCGCCGACGGCGCGGTGGTCGAGACCGGCCCGCCGGACAAGGTGCTGAAGGCGCCGGAGCACGAGCGCACCCGCCAGTTCCTCGCGCGGGTCCTGTCGTGACGCGGATCTCGCCCCGGTACCTGCTGCAGTTCGACGAGCCCGCGGGCTACCTGGACTTCGCCCGGTTCGGGCCGCCGTCCCACGCCGTGCTCGACACCACGGCGAGCCTGCTCGAAGCGGCCACCAAGGCGGGCCCGTCCACTGTGGACGAGCTGATGCGGCAGGAGACGCGCGCCAAGGCGGCCGCCGCGCGGCTGTGCGGCAGCGACACCGACCACACCGTTTTGCTGCCGCACACCAGTCTTGGCTTGTTCCAGGCGGCGTTCAATGCCCCCGGCGGTGAGGTGCTGGTGTCGGCCGCGGAGTTCCCGGCCAACACCTACCCGTGGGCCCGCGCCGAGCGGGCCGGGCTGGTCAAGGTGCGGCGGCTGGACGGCGGCCCCGTCACGGCCGACCGGGTGGCCGCGGCGCTGACTCCGGGCATCACCACGGTCTCGGTGAGCGCGGTCGACTTCCGCACCGGCTACCGGGCCGACCTCGCCGCGCTGCGTGAGGTCGTCGGCGACCGGCTGCTCGTCGTCGACGGCATCCAGGGCTTCGGCGTGACCGAGGCGCCGTGGGAGGTCGCGGACGTGCTGGTGGCCGGCGGCCAGAAGTGGCTGCGCGCGGGCTGGGGCACGGGGTTCGCCGTGCTGTCCGACCGCGCGCTGGAGCGGATGGACCCGATCCTGTCCGGCTGGACCGGCGCGCGCGACCCCGGCCTGTTCGACGACGAGATCCACCCGGCCGACACCACGGCGGCGGGCTGGTCGATCTCCAATCTCAGCCCGATCACGTCCGGCGCCTTCGCCGCCGCGCTCGAGCTGGTGGAGGAGGCCGGCGTCGGGGCGATCGCGGGCCGGATCGCCGAGCGAGTCGGCTCGCTGGAGGGCGTGCTGCGCTCCTGCGGCGCGGAGATCGTGTCGGCGACCGAACGGCGCGCGGGCATCCTCGCGTTCACGCTGCCCGGTCATCCGGCCGAGCAGGTCGGCGCGGCGCTCGCGTCGGCCGGGATCGCGGCGACCGTACGGCCCGAGCACGTGCGCCTTTCGCCGCACGCGTCCACGCCGGTGGCCGCCGCCGACCAGCTGCGCACGGCGCTGGAAACCCTTACCCGGCCCCGAAAGCCGCTGTCCGTGGTCGCGCCCACCACGTCCGGCGCGGCGACGCCGGAGCTGCTCAGCGCGCTGGTCCCGGCCGTCGACGGGCTGGCCGCGATGCTGGGCCCGGGCAACGAAGTGCTGCTGCACGATCTGAGCCGCCTGCCGGACTCGATCGTCGCCATCTCCGGCGACCTGACCGGCCGCACCGTCGGCGGCCCGATGACGGACCTGCTGCTCGGCCTGGTCCGCCGCGGCACCACCCAGGACCTGACGAACTACCGCACCCACGGGCCGGACGGCCGCGCCATCCGCTCGTCCACCCTGTTCCTGCGCGACGCGGCGGGGGTGGCGGTGGGCTGCCTGTGCGTGAACAGCGAGCTGCCGGGCGCGGCGCACGCGGAGGCCCCGCAGGAGACCTTCCCCCCGGACGTCGACAGCCTCCAGCGTTTCCTGGTCACCCGCGCGATCGGCAAGGCGGGGATCCCGGTGGAGCTGATGAAAAAGCGCCACAAGGCGGCGGTGGTCCGTGAACTGGACGAGGCCGGTTTTTTCCTGATCAAGGACGCGGTCGACCACCTCGCGGGGCAACTGGACGTCACCCGTTACACGATTTACAACTACCTGAACGAGATCCGCGGCTGAGGGTCCCGGCGACCACCAGGACCCCCAGCCAGGGAACCGTTACTTCAGGAAGGACTCCACTGCGTCCGCCGCAATGGAGACGCCGCCGTTGGTGCGGGACTCCGCCTTCAGCGTGGCCAGGCGGGCGGCGATCTCCGGGTCGGAGGACACGGCGTCGACCGCTTCACGGAGCGACTCCGCGGTGACCTCGGCGGCCGGCAGGTGACGGCCGACCCCCAGTGACTCCAGCAGCGCCGCGTTGCCGAACTGGTCGACGGCCTGCGGGATCGCGACCGTGGGCACGCCGAACCACAGCGATTCCGTGCAGCTGCCCATGCCGGCGTGCGTGATGAACGCCGACGCGGCCTCCAGCACCGCCAGCTGCGGCACGCTCTCGTGCGCCTCGAACGAGTCCGGCAGCGGGCCGAGGTCCTCGGCCGACACGTGTTTGCCCACCGAGAGCACCACGTGCCAGCCCGAGTCCGCGAACGCCGTGATGCACGCCCGGTAGACGTCGAGCTGATCGGTGAACGCCGTGCCGAACGACACCAGCAGCACCGGCTTCCCGTCCGCCGGCGGGGTCCAGCTCCGGTCCGCCAGCCGCGACGGATCCAGGCACGGGCCCACGAACCGCACGTTCGACGGCACCCGCTCCGCGTTCGGCTGCATCGCGCGCGGGATCAGCGAGAGCACGTGCTCCGGGTGGGCGATCCAGTCCCAACCCTCGGCGATGATGTCGTTTTCCTTCAGCCACTCGGTATACGCGCGGTTGTAGTCCACTCCGGACGGTGACGAGCGGAGCGGGCCGAGCACCTCGGCCAGGTCCTCCTCGTAGCCGTCCCACGCCACCATCGACGGCGACAGCTGCACGGCCGGGACGTCGTAACGCCGGCCGAGCAGCGGCGCGCCGAGGCCGCCGATGTCGTACAGCAACAGGTCCGGGCGGTCCTCGTCGAAGCGCGAGGTGAGCTGCGGGTGGATGGTGATCGCCTCGTCGAGGAAGATCCGCATCCCGTCGGCCGGGTCGTCCGGCCAGGCCGCGGCGTCGCCGATCGGGAAGATCGTCGGGTGGGCGACGACCTCGGCCCCGGTGGGCTCGACGAGGCCGGTGAGCGGCTCGCCGACCACGTAGCTCACCCGGTGGCCGCGCCCGGTCAGCTCCCGGATCAGCGCCAGCGACGGGTAGACGTGGCTGGGCGCACTGCAACCGACCATGACGATGTGCTTGGGCATCAACTGTCCTTTCCGGACTGAAACGAAAGGACGGCGCGCAGAAGCGGGGCCGCCCGGTGGCGGGCGGCCCGGAGAGTCACGCCGTCTCAGTGACTGCGGAGGCGCAGCAAGTAGTTCATGGGCGACACGCTAACTGGGGACTCGCGCGGTGATCAACCGGATTTTCCGGGCGCCTGGCCGAGGGACTTCAAAGCGCCCAGGACTTTCCAAGGCAGCGAACTTTGTGTTACAAAGTGCAGGCAAGGTTTGCGATGCAAAGTCCTGGGGGAATGAAGATGAGCGAGGCGTTCAGCCTACGGGGGCTGACCAAGAGATTCGGTCCGGTGCTGGCGGTGGACGAGCTGTCCGTCGAGGTCAGCCGAGGTGAGGTGGTCGCGCTGCTCGGGCCCAACGGCGCGGGCAAGTCGACCACCGTCGACATGCTGCTGGGGCTGACCCGCCCGGACCAGGGGCAGGTGCGGGTCTTCGGGGCCGAGCCGCGGGAGGCGATCGACAGCGGGCGCATCGCGGCGATGGTGCAGAACGGGTTCCTGCTGCGTGACGTCACCCCGGCCGAGCTGGTCGGGCTGCTGCGCTCGATGCACCGCAAGCCGCTGCCGGCCAAGGAGGTCTTCGACCGGGCCGGGATCACCGAGTTCGCGAACCGCCGCTGCGGCAAGCTCTCCGGCGGTGAGCTCCAGCGCGTCCGGTACGCGCTGGCGTTGACCGGCGACCCGGAGCTGCTGGTGCTCGACGAGCCGACAGCGGCCATGGATGTGGACGGAAGGCGCGCGTTCTGGGCGTCGATGCGCGAGTTCAGCGCGTCCGGGCGGACGGTCCTGTTCGCGACGCACTACCTCGCCGAGGCCGAGGACTTCGCCGACCGCGTGGTGCTGATGCGCCACGGCCGGGTGGTCGCCGACGGGCCGGTCGCGCAGGTCCGCGCCGCCGTCTCCGGGCGGGTGCTGCGGGCCGTGGCGCCGGGCGCCGACCAGACCGCGCTGGCCGCGCTCGCCGGGGTCACCACCGCGCGCGTCCAGGGCGGGCGCGCCGAGCTGGCCTGCGCCGACTCCGACCTCGCGATCCGCGCGCTGCTCACCGCCTTCCCGCTCGCCTCCGACATCGAGATCACCGCCGTCGGCCTCGAAGAAGCCTTCCTGGCGCTGACCGCCGACGAGCCGCAAGGAGCGCTCCGATGAACTTCGTCTACTTGCGACTGGAGATCCTGCGGATCGTCCGGAGCCCGCAGTTCGCGCTCTTCACCATCGCCGTGCCGCTGGGCATGTTCCTGTTGTTCGGCGGTCTTTTCGGGGACCTGGCCGGGCCGGACGGGATCAAGGCGAGCGTGACCACGATGATCAACATGGGTGCGTACGGCGCGATGAGCGGCGCCCTGTTCACCGGTACCCGCGTGGCTACCGAGCGCACCGACGGCTGGCAGCGGCAGCTGCGCCTCACGCCGATGCGCGGGCCGGGCTACCTGTTCGTGAAGCTCGCCTCCGCGATGGCGATGGCCCTGCCCGTGCTGCTGGTGATCTTCGTGGCCGGCGCGCTGCGCGGGGTCGACCTGACCGCCATGAAGTGGGTGCTCAGCGGGCTCGGGCTGTGGCTCGGCGCGCTGCCGTTCGCGGTGCTGGGGCTGCTGCTCGGCCTGTTCGGCAAGGGCGACACGGTCGGCGCCATGACCGGGGCGCTGATGCTGCCGCTCGGCGTCTTCGGCGGGTTGTGGATGCCGCTGTCGATCATGCCGGAGTGGATGTCGGCCGTCGCGCACTTCTTCCCGACCTTCTGGCTGGGCCGGGTCGGCACGCTGCCGGTGACCCACGGGACCGGGCTGGGCCTGGCCGTCGCCGTGCTCGCCGCGTGGCTGGTGGTGCCGGCGCTGGTGGTGGTGCGGCGGTTCCGGTTGGACACGGCCAAGGCCGGGTGACATGGCAGAGTAGCTTCCGTGCTGCATGTGGGGTCAGCACGGTGGGAGGGCGAACCAAGGTGGACGACGACGAAACACCGCCGCTGTCGGCGGAGGAGTCGCTGGACCTGATCGCCCGGCAGAGCGAGCGGATGCGCCGGGAGCTGGGGGCGAGCCCGGCGCGGTTGCTCGGCGTATGGGCCTTCGCGTGGCTGGTCGGCTGGGGACTCGTGTACCTGGCCGATTCCAGCCACGCGAAGCCGCTCATGCCGGGGTGGGTCGCCGCGATCGTGGTGGCCGTGCTGTTCGTCGCCGCGATCGTCTACTCCATCTTCTACGGCACCCGGGTCAACCGCGGGATTCGCGGCCCGTCCCGGCTCGTCGGCGCGATGTACGGCTGGAGCTGGATGCTCTCGTTCGGCGCGCTGACGCTGGTCAACCTCCGCGTGATGGCGGTGGGTGAGCTGGCCCCGTCGACGATCTCCCTGCTGTGGTCGGGCACCTCACTGCTGGTCACCGGCGCGCTCTACCTCGCGGGCGGGATGCTCTGGCAGGACAAGCTCCAGTACGGCTTCGGCGTGTGGATCATCGTCTGCAGCGGGGCCAGCGTGCTGGTCGGCGTCCCGGGCAATTTCCTGGTGCTGTGCCTGGCCGGCGGTGGCGGGTTCCTGGTCGCCGCGCTCGTCTACTACGTGCGGGAGCGCCGCGGCCGGCCGCTCGGGGCGAGGCGACGGTGACGGAGTCCGGACTCCCGGGGCTGGACCCGGTCATCCACGCCCAGGCGCGGCTGCGGGTCACGGTCGCGCTGGCCGGCCTGCGCTCGGACGACCAGATCACCTTCCCGCGGCTGCAGCAGCTGCTCGAGATGACGGCCGGCAACCTTTCCACCCACCTGCGCAAGCTCGAAGACGCCGAGTACGTGCAGATCACCAAGGCCCACGAGCACCGCACCCCCGTCACCCTGGTCCGGCTGACGGCCAAGGGCCGCGCCGCGTTCGAGGCCTACACCCAGGCGCTGCACCGGCTGCTGGACGCCACCGGCGGGAGCTGACGTTGCCGCGCTGGGTGATCCACCTCGACCTGGACGCCTTCTTCGCCTCGGCCGAGCAGCTCACCCGGCCCACCTTGCGCGGCCGCTCGGTGGTGGTCGGCGGCACCGGCCCGCGCGGCGTCGTGGCCGGGGCGAGTTACGAATCGCGTGAGTACGGCGTCCGCTCGGCGATGCCGATGTCGCAGGCCCGGCGGCTGCTGCCCGCGGGCGCGGTGATCCTGCCACCGCGGTTCCGGCTGTACGAACGGCTGAGCAAACAGGTTTTCGACGTGGTGTCCTCGGTCGCGCCGGTGCTCGAACGGATCTCGCTCGACGAGGCGTTCGCGGAGCCGCCGTCCTTGTCCCACGCCTCGATCGACGAGGTGACGGCGTTCGCCGAAGACCTGCGCGCGCGGATCCGCGCGGAGACCGGCCTGACCGCGTCGATCGGCGCGGGCACGGGAAAACAGGTCGCGAAGATCGGCTCGGACCGGGCGAAGCCGGACGGCCTGCTGGTGGTGCCGCCGGGCGCCGAACGGGAGTTCCTGGCCCCGCTGCCGGTGCGGGCGCTGTGGGGGATCGGCCCGGTGGCCGAGGCGAACCTGCGCACCATCGGCGTGAAAACGCTGGGGGAGCTGGCGAATCTGCCGGAGCCGGACGCGGTCGCCACGCTGGGCGGCGCCGTCGGGCGTGAGCTGCGCAAGCTCGCGGGCGGCACCGACGACCGGCCGGTGGCCGAGCGCGGGGAGGCCAAGCAGGTCAGCGCGGAGACGACGTTCGACGTCGACGTGGTCGACCTGGCCCGGTTGCGCGCCGAGGTCCGCCGGATCGCCGCGGGCGCCCACGCGCGGCTGGTCAAGGCCGGCCGCGTCGCCCGCACGGTGGTGATCAAGCTGCGGCACACGGACATGAGCACGGTGACGCGGTCGGAGACCACGGCGTCGCCCACCGACGACCTCGACCAGCTCGCCGCCACCGCGGAGCGCCTGCTGCTGGACCCCGCCCAGTTCGGCGGCGTGCGGCTGGCCGGGGTGGCGTTCAGCGGTCTTTCGGTTCCACACCAGGACGCGCTGTTCACCCTGACCGTGCCCGCTTCGGAACCGGTGGTGACGGTGCCCCCCTCGGAGCCTTCCCCCGGTGGTGCCGCGCCGGTGTCGTCGAGTGGCTGGCGGCCCGGCGACGACGTGGTGCACGCGGAGTTCGGCACGGGCTGGGTGCAGGGCGCGGGGCTCAACCGGGTCACCGTGCGATTCGAGACGCTGGCTTCGGGGCCGGGGGTGGCGCGGACGTTCGAGCAGGCCGATCCGGCGCTGACCCGCGGCGAGCCGTGGGACTGTCTGGAGTAGACGGTGCTCAGCCGCCCCGGGCTTCGAGCGCGGCGGCCACGAACGACGCCACCAGCGGCCGCCGGTCGTGGGTGTTCCAGGCCAGCACGAGGCGGCTGGGCGGCGCGTCGGCGATCGGAACGGCGACCAGGCCGGGCGGAACCGGCTTGAGCAGGGTGCCGTGACCGCTTGTGTCCAGTGTGGACAGACGGAGGGCCGCCGCACAACCGGCGGCGGCCCTCCGGACGGTTCAGGCGGCAGGCGGTGCGCAGCCCGGCGTCAGGTCCGCGACCTGCTGACCGGCCAGCAGGAACGCGCCCACGCCGTACGCCGCGGTGTCCGTGGCCTTCGCCGCGCCCGGGCCGGACGCTTCCGGCTGGACGTAGCCCACGAAGCCGTCGGCCCGCTCGGCCTTGGTGGACAAGGCTTTCCACGCGCGGTCGACCACGGGCTTGAACCAGTGCGCGTCCAGCACACCCGCGTTGATGCCCCAGGCGATGCCGTAGGTGAACAGCGAGGTGCCGCTGCTCTCCGGGCCGGCCTGGTCGAACGGGTTCAGCAGGTTCGTGTTCCAGAAGCCGTCCGGGCGCTGCACCAGGCTCAGTGTGGTCGCCATCTTCTTGAACACGCGCAGATATTCCGGCCGGCGCGGGTCGTTCGCGGGCAGCGCCTGCAGCACCTTCGTGAGCGCGGCGAGCGCCCAGCCGTTGCCGCGCGACCAGAAGTCCCGCGTGCCCGCGTCGTGGTACCAGAGGCCGGTCAGCTCGTTGAACAGGCCGTGGCCGCCGGCCTGCTTTTCGGTGTAGTGGAAGAGCTTCTGCATCGTGTCGAGCGTCGCTTCGCTCTTGTCCAGCACTCCGATGCGGGCGAACGACGGCATCGCCATGTTCAGCGCGTCCACCTTGTCCCAATAGCCGGTCTCGCCGGACTGGACGTGCGTCACCTCGTCGGCCAGCCGCGAGCGCAGGTCGGCGAGGATCGGCGGGTCGGGGTGGAAGTAGGTGTACAGGTCGAGGTAGGCCTCGCCGGCCGCCTCGTCGCCCGCCGCGAACGGCTGCCCCGGCGTCTTCGGCAGCAGGTACTTGTTCGCCTCGCCCCAGGGCAGCGTCTGGTGGTTGGACACGCCGGTGGTGCGGACCACCGCGAGGTTGCCGACGTGGAAGGTCGCGTTCTGCCAGTCGGCGGGGGCCAGGTTGGTGCCGTTGGCGACCCAGTAGTCGCCCGCCTTCACCATCGCGTCGGCCACGGCGCACTGGGCTGACGGAACAGACGGTGCGACCGGCGCGGCCGAGGCCACCGCCGGAGCCAGCCCGCCCGCCGTCACCGCGGCAGTGAGCACGGCAAAGCCACGGATTCCCGGGAAACGCATTTTCAGCGTCCTCCTCAAGAGCTCACGGCGGCGGAGGCCACCGGGTCCGACGGCCTCCCGGGACTATGGTTGTGCCCCACTGGGCGTGTCAAGGTGCCGTTCAGCGGTACTGGGCCAGGGTTTCCAGCAGCCGGGACGCTGCTTGCTCGGCGCCGTCGGCGTCTTTCGCCAGCACCTTGGTCAGCACGCGGGAATGCGCGAGCAGCGTTTCGCCGGGAGGCTCCGGCACGGCGCGCACCGCGGCCAGCACCGGTACCTGAAGCTGGGCGAACAGCGAGTTGCCCGCCGCCCGCACCAGCGCGGCGTGGAACAGCGGGTCGGCCTGTGCGAAAGCCGCGGTGTCGTCCCGTTCGACGGCGTCGGCCATCAACCCGTACGCCGCGGCCATCGCGGCAAGCTCATCGGGCACCCGGTGCCGGGCCGCGAGCCGCGCGGCCTGCGGCTCCACCAGCCCGCGCAGCTCGAACAGGTCGCCGAGGTGCTTCGGCCCGTCCGGGCCGGCGACCCGCCACGCGATCACGTCCGGATCGATCGCGTCCCACCGCTCGGGCGGCTGCGGCCAGGTGCCGACGCGCGGGCGCGCCGCCACCAGGCCCTTGGATTCCAGCACCCGCAAGGCTTCCCGGACCACCGTCCGGGAAGCCGAGAAGCGGCGGCCCAGGTCTTCCGGCACGATCGGCTCGCCCTGGGGGAGGCTGCCCTCGACGATCAGCCGGCCGAGCGCTTCGACGAGCCGGGCGTGCAGGCCCGCTCCTGGCGCCGCCGCCACCTCAGGCCGGGAGACCGACGCGGCGCTCCCCGCTGCGCAGCTGCTGGAGCACCACGGCGACCACGAGCAGCGCGCCGTGCGCCACGTTCTGCCAGAACTGGTTGATGCCCAGCCCGGACATGCCGTTGTCGAGCACGCCGAGGATGAACACCGCCAGCACGGTGGAGACGATGGATCCCTTGCCGCCCTTGAGCATCGTGCCGCCCAGCGCCGCGCCCGTGACGGCCTGCAGCTCCAGGCCCTCCGAACCGGAGGTCGGCTGGCCCGAGCCGGTGCGCGCGGTGATCAGCACACCCGCGATCGCCGCGACCACGCCGACCAGCGCGTAGACGCCGATGATGTAGCGGTTGATGTTGATGCCGGCCAGCCGCGCCGCCGTGTCGTTGCCGCCGATGGCGAAGATGTTGCGGCCGATGTCGGTGTACTTGAGCAGGAAGTGCAGGATCGCCGCGACGATCAGGAACACCCAGACCAGCGTCGGCAGCCCGAGCACGGTGCCCTTGGCCAGGAAGATGAACAGGTCGTCGGCGCCGGTGTAGCCCTGCGCCTTGCCGTCCGAGACGACCTGCGCGATGCCCTTGTACGTGGCGAGCGTCGCCAGCGTCGCGACCACCGGGTTGACCCGGCCGAAGATGATGATCAGGCCGTTCACCAGCCCGCACGCGATGCCGGTGCCGACCGCGGCCAGGATGCCGATCGCGGAGCTGCCGGTGGCCGTGAACGCCATCGCCGAGATCACCGACGCCAGCCCGGCCATGGAGCCGACCGAGATGTCCAGCGCGCCGAGGATGATCACCAGCGTCTGCACCAGCGAGAGCAGGCCCATGATGGTGACCGCGCTGCCGATCAGCAGCAGGTTGTTGGTGCGGAAGAAGTTGTCGTTGAGCGTGGACAGCACGATGATCAGCACCACGAGCGTGATGATCAGGCTGCTGTTCTGCACGCCGATCCCGCTCAGCACGCGGCGGACCGGCGAGACGTGGTCCGGGCCGGGCGCGCCGGGGGTCGGTTGTTCCTGCGCGGGGCTGGGACGGGTCGGGGTGCTCACGCGCCCACCTCCTGGATGTCTTCGGCGGCCGGCTCCGTCGCCGGAATGGCCAAGGTGAGTACGGCTTCTTCGGTCGCTTCGTCGCGGTTGAGCTCGCCCGCGACGTGGCCGGCGCGCATCACGACGATGCGGTCGGCCAGTGAAAGGACTTCGGGCAGGTCGGAGGAGATCACCAGCAGCGCGATGCCCTCCGCGGCCAGCCCGTCGATGATCCGGTAGATCTCGGCTTTCGCGCCGACGTCGACACCGCGGGTCGGCTCGTCGAGGATCAGCAGCTGCGGGCGCCGCGCGAGCCATCGGGCGAGCACGGCCTTCTGCTGGTTGCCGCCGGAGAGCTTGCGGACCTCCTGCTCCATCGACGGCGTCCGCACGCTCAGCTCGCGGATGTACTCCGCGACGAGTTCGCGTTCCTTCGCCCGCCGGATCACGCGGAAGCGGCGAAGCCGATCGAGCACGGCGATGGAAACGTTGTCGCGCACGGAACGCTGCATCAGCAACGCGTCCGTCTTGCGTTCCTCGGGCGCGAAGCCGATACCGGCCTTCACGGCGTCTCCGGGGTTGCGGGCCTTGAGCGGTTTTCCGTCCAGCTCAACGGTTCCCGAGCGCACCGGCAGGTCGCCGACGATCGCGCGCGCCAGCTCGGAGCGCCCGGCGCCGACCAGCCCGGCCAGGCACACGACCTCACCGGCGCGGACCTGGAACGAAATGTCGGAGACGTCGTCGGTGGTCACGTTCTTCAGGCTCAGCACCACCGCGCCGGGCTCCGCGCTCTCGCGGCGCTCCAGCGCGGACAGGTCCCGGCCGATCATCATGCGCACCAGCTGGTTCTCGTCGGTCTCGCCGGCCTGCTGGACCCCGATCAGCTTGCCGTCGCGCAGCACGGCCACGCGGTCGGCGAGCTGGAAGATCTCCTTCATCCGGTGGGAGACGTAGACGACGGCCACGCCGGCGTCGCGCAGCCGGCGGATCAGCCGGAACAGCGCCTCCACCTCGTGCTCGGACAGCGAGGACGTCGGCTCGTCGAACGCGATCACCCGCGGCGGGGTGGCCGCGGTGAGCACCCGCAGGATCTCGACGAGCTGGCGCTGCGCGGCGGAAAGCCGGCTGCCGAGCGTCGCCGGGTCGAGCACGCCCTCGAAGCCGTATTCCGCCAGCGCCTCGTACGTCCGCTGGTTCAGCGTGCGGCGGTTGAACACCCGGGCGCGCGTGGGCAGCTCGCCGACGAACACGTTCTCCGCCACGGAAACGTGCGGGATGATCTCCGGCTCCTGGTAGATCACGCGCACGCCCGCGGCCATCGCGGCGCGCGGGGTGTCGAAGGTGACGGCCTCGCCGTCGATGCGCAGCGTCCCGTCGTCGGGACCCTGGTCGCCCGAGAGCACCCGCAGCAGCGTCGACTTGCCGGCGCCGTTCTCGCCCATCAGCGCGAGCACCTCGCCGGAGCGGAACTCCAGCGCGACGTCGTCGAGCGCGGTCACGCCGGAGAAGCGCTTGCCGATGCCTTCCGCGGTCAGCGCGGTGGAACTGGACATGTCCGACCTTCCTCGACTCATGCGTGGTGGCGCCGGCTCGCACCGGCGCCACCACCCACGACGGCTATCAGGTGCAGTTGACGCCGGCCTGCTTGTAGTTGTCCTTGTTCACGATCTGGGTCTTCGCGATGGTCTCCGCCGGCAGCGCCTTGCCGTTCTTCACCTTGTCGAAGAGCACCTGGATCGCGGTTCGGCCGACCTCGGCGCCCGAGATGTAGAGCGAGGACTTGTTGCCGGTGTCCTTGCCCGCGGCCCAGTCCTTGCAGTCGAGGTACGCGCCGAGCCCGACGCCGATGATGTTGCCCGCGGCGACGCCGGAGTTGGCCAGCGCGGTGACCACGCCGGTCTCGTTCTCGTCGTTGCAGCCCCACACCACCCAGTGCTTGACGCCCGGGTTCGAGCTGATCACCGCGCCACTGCGGTTCTGCGCGTCGACGGGGGAGTTGTCGGTGCCGACGTCGATCACCGGGACCTGGGCTCCGGCGTCCTTCTGGAAGGCGGCCTTCGCGCCGTTCACCCGGTCCGTGCAGACGGTGAGGTCCTGCTTGTACGCGCTGATGATCTTGGTGTCGGCGGCGGTCCAGCCGGCGGCCTTGAACAGCTTCGCGGCCTCCTGGCCGACCGAGGTGCCCATCTGAGTGCCGTTGAAGCCGACGAACGCGGCCTTCTGGCCGGAGCCGTCCTTGATCACGTCGTCGGAGGCGATCAGCGGGATGCCCGCGCTCTTCGCCTTGTCGATCACCTGCGGGCCGATCGCCTGGTCGGGTACCACGATCGCGACGCCGTTGGCGCCCTGCGCGACGGCGGCGTCCAGCTCGGTGATGGCCTTGTTGGCGTCCTGGCCGAGGTTCACCACCTTGAGGTCGGCGCCCAGCTCCTTCGCCTTCTCCTGGGCGCCCTGCGCCTGCTCGACGAAGTACTGCTGGTCACCCTGCTTCTGCAGGTAGTACAGCGTGATCTTGCCATTGGTCGGCGCCTGCTGGGCGGGCGCGGCGGTGTCCTTGCCCGACGAGCACCCGGCCAACACCACACCGGCAACCAAACAACAACCAACAACGCTCCAGGTACGTGACCTGTGCGGGTATGTGGACATCGAGCGCTCCCAAGGGGGCCGTGGACGAGTGTTGCCTACGCGTAAACTTCGAGTGACTCGTATTACAAGACACCGGATCGGGTGACGTCAACTCCAGGTGGGCCAGCAGTTAGCGGACAGATACCTACGGACAGTCACGAATGTGCTCACGAATGCCAGCGAATTATCGTATTTTTTCCAGCTTGACCAGGGCGGCTCACGGGCCACGGCGAGGCTGAAGACTTCGGTTGCTGGTGGGTTTTGTTGTTGACTTGGGTTTGATTACGGTCCGCTATGGCAGGCCGGGCTTCCTGTCCGGTGGACATGCGGCAGGATGTGCCGCGCAGCCGGACAAAGGGGGCGAACATGGCACACGCGCGCCGGAGCGCGGTACTGGCGGGCGTCACGCTGCTGCTGGTGGCGGCGGGATGCTCGAACGGTGGCGCGGTGACCGTGCCGGACACCAAACCGGAGGGTTCGGCGTCCGCCTCGTCCACAGCGTCGCCGCGGGACTCGTTCACCGTCGTGGCGACCGGTGACGTGCTGATCCACCCGAAGCTCACCGACCAGGCCGAGGCCGACGGGAACGGCGCCATCGACTACCGGCCGCTGCTGGCCGGGGTGAAGCCGCTCGTGTCGGGCGCGGACCTCGGGATCTGTCACCTGGAGACGCCGCTGGCACCGGAGGGCGGGCCGTACAGCGGGTACCCGTCGTTCAGCGCGCCGCCGGAGATCGTGGACGCGCTGAAGGACACCGGCTACGACACCTGCTCCACCGCGTCCAACCACACGCTCGACCAAGGCCAGGCCGGGATCACCCGCACGCTGGACAAGCTCGACGCGGCCGGGATGAAGCACACGGGCTCCGCACGCTCGGGGAAGGAGGCGGACACCCCGCTGATCCTCGACGTGCACGGGGTGAAGGTGGCCCAGCTGTCGTACGCCTTCGGCTTCAACGGGATCAAGCGCCCGGCCGGGAAACCGTGGCTGGCCAACCAGATCGACGCCGGCGAGATCCTCGCCGCGGCCCGCGCGGCCAAGCAGGCCGGCGCCGAGGTCGTCATCGCGAGCTTGCACTGGGGCGTCGAGTACCAGCACGAGCTGACCGACGACCAGGAGAAGCTCGCGAAGGAGCTGACCGCTTCGCCGGACATCGACCTGATCGTCGGCCACCACGCGCACGTGGTGCAGCCGTTCGAAAAGATCAACGGCAAGTGGGTCGCTTTCGGGCTGGGCAACGAAATCGCCCGCCACGACGAGCCGCGCGGCTCCACCGAGGAAGGCACCGCCGCCCGTTTCCGGTTCACTCGCACGAACGGGCACTGGGCGGTCGACAAGGCGGAGTACGTGCCGACTCTGATCGACCTCGGCCCGCCCATCCGCCTCCGCGATCTGACCGTGGGTCCGGTCAGCACGCGCGGTCAGCAGGCCTTGACCAACACCGACGAGGTGATCCTCTCGCGCGGCGCCGGTACCCAAGGACTGACCCGCCCGCGCAGCTGACTCGTGAGTGGCTATGACGGTTCTAACCGGCGTAGCCACTCACGAGTTTTAGTGGTCCCGGCGGGTGATCAGGCGGGCCAGCGCCGTGAGTTCCGCGGCGGCGCGCGGGGTGGGGCCGGCGTCGGCCAGCGCGGACAGGCCGTCGGTGAGCAGGGCGTCGGCCTGGGCGCGGCTCCACTCGCGCCCGCCGGCAGAGTCCACAAGGGACGCCGCGCGCGCGAGTTGCCGTTCGGACAGCGGGGTTTCCTGGCTGTACAGCGAAGCCAGCTCGCGGGCCGCCGGGGTGCCCGACGCCAGCGCCGTCACCACCGGCAGCGACTTCTTCCGGTTCTGCAGGTCCGAGTACACCGGCTTGCCCGTCGCCGCCGGGTCGCCCCAGATGCCGAGCAGGTCGTCGACGTGCTGGAAGGCCAGGCCGAGCGAGTGGCCGAACACGCCGAGCCGCTCCACGTGCTCGCCCCGGCCGCCGACCACCAGGACGCCGAGGGTGCACGCGACGCCGATCAGCGCGCCCGTCTTGCCCTCGGCCATCCGGACGCACTCCTCCGGCGCGACGTCGCCGCGCCGTTCGAACGACACGTCCTCGCTCTGTCCCTCCAGCAGGTCGAGCACCGCGCGGCCGAGCAGCCGGGCGGCGTCGGGGCCGTCCGAGGACAGCACGTCGAACGCGAGCGTCAGCATCGCGTCGCCGGCCAGGATCGCCGGGCCGGTGCCGAAGGCCGTCCACGCCGTGGGCCGGTGGTGGCGCGTCTCGTCGCCGTCCATCACGTCGTCGTGCAGCAGCGAGAAGTTGTGCACCAGCTCGACGGCGACCGCGGCGGCGACGGCGTCCGCCGGGTCGCCGCCCGCCGCCTCCGCGCACAGCAGCACCAGCGCCGGCCGCAGCGCCTTCCCGCTGCTGACGTGCACCGGCCGTCCCGTTTCGTCCCACCAGCCGAAGTGGTAGCCGGCGATCTGCCGCATCGACTCGGGCAGCCGGTCCACCGCCGACCGCATCAGCGGCTCCCACAGCGCCCGGCTCCAGGCCAGCACCTCGGCGACCTCCCGGCCGCCGGTGCGCGCGTCCACAGTTGTCATGTTCGTCCCTTCACCGGTGCCGGGCTCAGCGCCCGATTTCCACGTCGCCGAGCACACCCAGCGCATCCGGCACCAGCACCGCCGCCGAGTGGTAGGCACTGACCAGATAGGACGTCACGGCCCGCTCGTTGACGCCCATGAACCGCACGTTCAGCCCCGGCTGGTACTCGTCCGGCAGCGCGGCGGGCCGCAGCCCGATCACCCCGCTGTCCTCCTCGCCGGTGCGCAGCACCAGGATCGACGTGGTGCCGCCTTCGGTGACCGGGATCTTGTCGCATGGCAGCAGCGGCACGCCGCGCCACGCGGTGACGCGGCGGCCGTCGATCAGGGTGTTCGCCGGGTACAGCCCGCGTGCGGTGCACTCGCGGCCGAACGCGGCGATTGCCTTGGGGTGGGCCAGGAAGAACCGCGACTTGCGGCGGCGGCACAGCAGCTCGTCGAGGTCGTCCGGCGTCGGCGGCCCGGTGCGTGTGGTGATCCGCTGGCCGAGGTCGGCGTTGTGCAGCAGGCCGAAATCGGTGCTGTTGACCAGTTCGTGCTCCTGGCGCTCGCGCAACGCCTCCACGGTCAGCCGCAGCTGCTGTTCCAGCTGGTTCATCGGCTGGTTGTAGAGGTCGGTGACCCGGTTGTGGGTGCGCAGGATCGTTTGTGCCACAGCGAGTTCGTACTCACGCGGTGAAGGGTCGTAGTCGACGTAGGTGCCGGACAGCTGCGGTTCACCGTCGTGCCCGGCGGTCAGGTCGATGCTCGCTTCACCGGCCTTGTTGTGCGACTTCGCCGGGTTCGCCTGTACCTCGCGGATGTGCGCGCGCAGGCTGTCGGCCCGACCGTTGAGCCGTTCGAAGGCTTCGGCCGTCAGCGTCAGCACGATGCAGCGCGTGACGGCCTTCGCGGTGAACGCCCAGCTGCCCGCGTCCCCGCCGAGCAGTTCGCCGCCGAAGTGGTCGCCCGCGGTGAGCGTGCCGAGGTGCGCATCGTCGCCGTACTGGCCCGGTGCGGTCCGGCCGGCCTTGCCAAAAGCGAGCAGCTGCACCGAATCCAGCGGTGAACCCGCGGTGACGATGGTGTCGCCGGCGTCGTACTCGCGCTGCTCGAAGCGCTCGGCCAGCGCCGAAAGCCCGTCGGGATCGCTGAAACCTCGCAGCAGCGGCAGTTCCGCCAGCTCGGCCGGGATCACCTGCACTCGCGCGCCGGTGCTGAAGAAGCTCACCCGGCCGTCGCCGACGGTGTAGGTGAGCCGCCGGTTGACGCGGTACGAACCGGCCGGCACCTCCACCCACGGCAGCTGCGAGAGCAGCCACCGCGGGGTGATGCCGCGCATCTGCGGCAGCGACTTCGTGGTGGTGGCCAGCGTGCGGGCCGCCCGGGTGGAGAGGCTCAGCGGCGCGCGGGGTTCTTCCGTGACGGTCATCCGGGTCCTCGCTGATCAGCACGTTCGGCGGGACGAGGCGGCTCGGGGGCTTCCGGTGGCCGCGCGCCGCCGGACCTCGGCACGATCCGGGCGGCGGTGGTGCCCAGCCCGGTCGGGCCGTACACCGAAGGCGGCAACGGCTTCGGCCCGGGCTGCGGCGGTGGGCCGGGACGTGGCGAGGGCCTCTGTGGCGACGGCTGTGGTGTCCCGGGCCGCGGCGGCTCGGCTTCCGCCGGGCGCGGCGGCGTGGTCGGGGTGGTCGGGATGGCCATCGTCAGTCACCGCGGCCGATCTCGGCGTTCTCCAGCACCGCGAGCGCGTCCGGCACCAGCACGGCGGCCGAGTAGTAGGCGCTGACCAGGTACGACATGATCGCCTGCTCGCTGATGCCCATGAACCGCACGTTCAGCCCCGGCTGGTATTCGTCCGGCAGCCCGGTCTGGTGCAGTCCCACCACACCCTGCGCCTGCTCGCCGGTGCGCATCAGCAGGATCGAGCTGGTGCGCGTCTCGGTGACCGGGATCTTGTTGCACGGCAGGATCGGCACCCCGCGCCAGGCCGGCACGTGCTGTCCGCCGAAGTCGGCGGCGTCCGGGTAGACCCCGCGACGGCTGCACTCGCGGCCGAACGCGGCGATCGTCTTCGGGTGCGCCAGGAAGAACCCGGGGTCCTTCCACACCAGCGCCAGCAGGTCGTCGAGGTCGTCCGGGGCCGGCGGGCCGGTGCGGGTGGACACGCGCTGCGAGAAGTCCGCGTTGTGCAGCAGGCCGAAGTCGCCGTTGTTGACCAGCTCGTGCTCCTGGCGCTCGCGCAGCGCCTCCACGGTCAGCCGCAGCTGCTGCTCGATCTGGTTCATCGGCTGGTTGTAGAGGTCCGCGACGCGGCTGTGGACCCGCAGCACGGTCTGCGCGACGCTCAGCTCGTACTCGCGCGGCGAGGAGTCGTAGTCCACGAACGTGCCGGGCAGCTGCGGCTCGCCGTCGTGGCCGGAGGCGACGTCGATCACCGCCTCGCCGTGGTCGTTGGCGGCGCCCGCCGCGCCGGCCGCGACCGTCTCCAGGTGCGCGCGCAGCGTCTCGGACCGGTCCAGCACCCCCCGGAACTCGTTGCGGGGCAAGGAAAGAACGGTACACGCGGTGATGGCCTTCGCGGTGTACTCCCAGATCTCGTCGTCCGCGGTGAGCACGCCCTCGCCGAAGTAGTCGCCGTCGGCGAGGGTGCCGAGCACGGTCTGGTCGCCGTACGCGCCGGTGCCGATCTTGCTGATTTTCCCGTGCGCGATGAGGAACACCTGGTCGGCCTGGTGGCCGAACTCGACCAGCGCGTCGCCGGGCGCGTACTCGTGCTGCACGAAGCGGCCGGCCAGCTCGACGAGCACCTCTTCGTCGTCGTACCCGCGCAGCGGTGCCAGCTCGCCCAGCTCGGGCGGGATCACGCGCACCTCGGAACCGGTGCTGGTGAAGGTGACCCGGCCGTCGCCGACCGAGTAGCTCAGCCGGCGGTTCACCCGGTACGCGCCGCCGGAGACCTCGACCCACGGCAGCAGCTTGAGCAGCCACCGCGAGGAGATCCCCTGCATCTGGGGGACGGACTTGGTTGTCGTCGCGAGGGTGCGGGCGGCGGCCCGGCCGAGGCTCAGCAATGGTTGTTCCGGGCTCGCGGAGTCCACGGGGTCCGTGACGGTCACAGCGAAAACCACCTATCGTCGATTTTCAGGCGCGGAAGGTTCAGTGCGAAATGAAGATCGTCTTCTAGGGCATTTTCTGGGCCCCGCGATTACCCCGGCCGGCGTGGTGGCATGAACATATCAAGACGCCCGCCCGGAACAATCACACGATCGGGTTTCGCGAAGCAGTTCACCTGTTTGCCGAACAACAATCGGACATATTCCGGGCAAATGATCTTGCCGTGGCCGATGCGTGGTCACCGACGGTTCGAGTGCGTCACCCGGTCGGGAGCAGTTCGGGGAAATCGCCGCATTTCCCTGTCCGGGGCTGGGCTTTGATGCGGCCGCGACCGTGTCCGGCTGCTCCGTTCCGGCGATTCACAGGGCCGACTGGGGCCACTCGATGGAAAAGGAGAGACTCGTCTTGTCGCCTGCTATTCACCTGGCTAGCTTGAGCGGAGCCCGTCCGGGCCAATTCGCTGAATGGTGGCGCGGGGCGGCGGTGCGAGGGTGAAAGGGTGCGGATGAACGTCTACCTGACCGGGATCTTCTGGGTGATCGGTGCCGCGGTGGTGGCGGCGGTGATCGGTTATCTGGTGAGGCGTTTCGGCTGGGACGAAGG
>DASXYS010000065.1:0-35345 GCA_036502365.1 Amycolatopsis sp. | reverse complement strand
CTCCGCGAGTCGCGCGAGCGGAAGTGTCGGTGCCCGGCGTTACGCTCTGGCCATGCCCGACACCGCTACGGTCACCACTCCCCCCGAGGCCGGTGGCGCGCCCGTCCGCAGGCGGCCCGCGCTGTCGCCGTCCCGCGCGAGCGACTTCAAGCAGTGCCCGCTGCTCTACCGCTTCCGGGCCGTCGACCGGCTGCCGGAGGTGCCCACACGGGCACAGCTGCGCGGCACGCTCGTCCACGCCGTGCTGGAGCGGCTCTTCGCGCTGCCCGCGAACGAACGCGTCCCGCCGCGCGCGAAGGAGCTGATCGAGCCCACCTGGGCCGAGCTGTCCGCGGACAGTCCGGAGTGGACGGACCTGTTCGAGGGCGAGGACGCGGACGAGACCGGCAAATGGCTGCAGTCCGCGGAAAAGCTGCTCGACTCGTACTTCGGGCTGGAGGACCCGCGCCGGCTGGAGCCGGAGGCCTGTGAGCTGCACGTGGAGATCGAGCTGGGCTCCGGGGTGCTGCTGCGCGGCTACATCGACCGGGTCGACGTCGCGCCCACCGGCGAGATCCGGGTGGTGGACTACAAGACCGGGGCCGCGCCGCGCGAAATCGGCGAGGCCAAGGCGATGTTCCAGATGAAGTTCTACGCCGTGGTGCTCTGGCGCCTGCGCGGCGTGGTGCCGCGGCAGCTGAAGCTGATGTACCTGACCGACGGGCAGTCCCTCGCGTACACACCGGACGAGGCGGAGCTGGTGCGCTTCGAGCGGACGCTCGAGGCGATCTGGCAGGCCATCCTCAAGGCGGGCAAGACCGGCGACTTCCGGCCCAACCCGGGCAAGCTGTGCTCGTGGTGCGACCACCAGGCGCACTGCCCGGAGTTCGGCGGCACACCCCCGGAGTACCCGGGCTGGCCCGAGCCGGACGCGGGCGAAGAGACGGCACTGGACCGGGCCGACTGATGGCCGACGCTTTTTACGCCCCGCTCGGCGAAGAGCGGTACGCCGCCACCGAGCACACGAGCGGCCCATGGGCGCCGGGCGCGCAGCATTTCGGCCCGCCGTCGGCGCTGCTCGTGCGGGGTCTGGAGCGGATCGAGGCACCGCACCCGTCGCTGCTGGCGCGGGTGACCGTCGAAATCCTCGGCCCCGCGCCGGTCGCGGAGCTGGACCAGCGCTCCTGGGTCGAGCGGCCGGGCCGTTCGGTGGAGCTGCTGCAGTCGGAGCTGTCCGCCGCGGGCCGGGTCGTCGCCAGGGCCACGGCGTGGCGGATCGCGACCACCGACACCGAAGCCGTGGCCACCGACGCCGGGCCGCTGCTGCCCTCGGCCGAAGCCGGCACCGAGACGGCGTTCCCGGACGACTGGTCCGGCGGATACCTGCAGGCCATCGAGTGGCGCGCGGTGCGCGGCGGGATCTCCGCGCCCGGGCCCGCCGCCGTCTGGGGCCGGCAGCGGATCCCGCTCGTCGACGGCGAGGAGCCGACCGGGCTGCAGCGGCTGTTCGCGATCGCCGACTCCGGCAACGGGGTGTCGCACTTCCTGCCGGCGCGCGACTGGTGGTTCATCAACTCGGAGCTGACCGTCCACCTGCGCCGCGAACCCGAGGGCGATTGGGTGGGGCTCGACGCGGTTACGCTGGTCGGCCCACACGGAATCGGCACGGCCACGAGTACCCTGCACGACGGTTCCGGTCCGGTCGGCACGGGGGCGCAGGCCCTGCTCGTCCGTCCGCGACAGGCCGAAGGCGAATAACCGCGCGGACCCGCCCCGGATCCAATAGCCTTCGCGGAACGACCGACAAGGGAGCGCTCCGGCATGCAGATCACCTCGGTGGTCAACCAGAAGGGCGGGGTCGGCAAGACCTCGCTGAGCGTCGGCACCGCCGCGGCTCTGGCCGAGCGCGGCCGGCGGGTGCTGCTGATCGACCTCGACCCGCAGGGGCACGCCACCACGGAGATGCTCGGCCTGGACGAGGTCGCCTCGGACATGCCCAGCCTCGCGAAGGCGCTGACCAAGCTGTGGAAGGGCTCGATCGAGGATCTGGCCGTCCCGCATCCGCGCAGCAACATCGGCCGCGGCGGCGCGTTCGACGTCATCCCGACCTCGCCGGGCATGTTCGACCTGATCCGCCGGCTGGACCAGTTCCGTGTGCCCGGCTGGCAGCTCGCCCGGGTGGTCCAGTTCGCCAACTACGACCACGTGGTGATCGACTGCCCGCCGGCGCTCGACGTGCTGACCAACAACGCGCTCGCGGCCTCGCACGGGATCCTGGTGCCGGTGCAGCCGGACAAGACCAGCATCCGCGCGATGCGGCTGCTGGCCGACCAGGTGCGTTACGTGGAGCAGACCACCGGCCGTTCGCCGATCGCGTGGTACGGCATCGTGCCCGGCCTCTACCGGCGGCCCATCTCGCACTACGCGGCCGCGGCGCTGCAGGAGATGTACAACTTCGGCGTGCCGATGCTCTCGCACGTCCCGCTCGGCGTGGTGATGAACGAGGCGGCCGCGCACGGCGTCCCGGTCACCACGTACGCGCCGGAAACGCTGCAAGCCCTGTCGTTCCGCGAGATCGCGGACACGCTCGACGGCTACCTCGCCCAGAACCCCGGCCCCACCGAGGTCCCGGCCGACGACGAGTTCGTCTTCGAGGACTTCATCTCCGAGGTCGCGGTGGCCCGCAACGCCAACGACAACGGCGCGCGCAAGAAGCTCTACGACCTGATGCCCAAGCGCCCGGGCCGGCCGCGCTGACCCGGACCGTCCACTCAGGAACCCGGCCGCGCCGGAAAGTCCCGGGAAAAACATCCGCGGGTGGTGTCGGATCGGGGCCGCGGTGTTCGTAGCAGGGGTGAGAGGCCGCCCGCGAGGGGCGCCCCTGAGGGACAGGGAACCGCGATGAAGCTCACGACCATCACGCAGATGACCGTCGACGGAGTGACGCAGGGAAACGGCGGCGCGTCGGACGAGGACCGCAGGAACGGGTTCGACCGCGGCGGATGGGCGAAGGGCGCGGGCGACGACGGGACCCGGGCGTTCATCACCGAGACCTACCAGCGGGCCGACGCTTTCCTGTTCGGACGCCGGACCTACGAGCTGTTCGCCGGTTCCTGGGGAACCGGCGAAGCGATGCGCGCCCACCCCATCGGCGTGGCGCTGAGCGAGGCACCCAAGTACGTCGCATCGACCACGCTCACCGCACCGCGTTGGGAGGACACAACTGTGCTCACCGGTGACCTCGCGGCGGCCGTCCGGGAGCTGAAGGCCAAGCCGGGAGGCGAGCTGCAAGTGCACGGCAGCAGCGTCTTGACCCAGTGGCTGCTGGCGAACGACCTGGTCGACGAGATGACGCTGATCGTGATCCCGGTGATTCTCGGTCAGGGTGCGCGATTGTTCCCGGAGACCGGCCCGGACCTCGCGCTCGAGCTGCTCGAGTCACGGACCGACTCGAAGGGCGTGACGATCCAGCGCTACCGGCCGGCCGGGGGCCGGCAGCAGGCGATCGGCTGAAACACCGGACAGGCCAAGGCCCCGAAGCACAGGAGATGATCTTCAGATGCAGTACCTGATTTCCGTGGTCCACGACGACGCCGGCCTCGCCACCGAGGAGGAGCAAGCGGCGATCGACGTGTTCAACGACCGGCTCCAGGCCGAGGGGCACTGGGTGTTCGCCGGTGGGCTCGGGGGACCCGGCGCGGCCACCGTCATCGACAACCGGGGCGGCGAGGCGCTGATCACCGACGGGCCGTTCCTGGAGTCCAAGGAATACCTCGTCGGCTTCTGGATCATCGAGGCCGCCGACCTCGACGTCGCGCTCAAGCTCGCCACCGAAGGGTCGAAGGCCTGCAACCGGAAGATCGAAGTGCGCCCGTTCCTGGAGCAGTGAGCGTGGTCGACGTCCGGGAGGCGATCACCCGTGTCCACCACGAGGAGTGGGCGCGGGTGGTGGCCGCGCTGACCAGGCGGTTCGGCGACCTCGACATCGCCGAGGAGGCGGCGGCCGAGGCGTTCGCGACCGCCGTCGAGCGGTGGCCGGCCGACGGTCTGCCGCCCAACCCCGGTGCCTGGCTGACCACCACCGCCAACCGCAAGGCCATCGACCGGATCCGGCGCGAGAACAAGCGTGACGACAAGCAGAAGGAGGCTCGGACCTTGTGGGACGACCCAGCTGCGCCGTCTTTGCCTCCCGGCCCCGTCGACGACGACCGGCTCCGGCTGATCTTCACCTGCTGCCACCCGGCGCTGGCGATGCAGACCCGCGTGGCGCTGACGCTGCGGATGGTCGGCGGCCTGACCATGCCGGAGATCGCCCGCGCCTTCCTGATGCAGGAAAGCGCCATGGGACAACGGATCACCCGCGCGAAGGCCAAGATCAAGGCGGCCCGCATCCCCTACCGCGTGCCGTCCGCCGACGACCTCCCGGCCCGCGTCTCCGGTGTGCTCGCCGTGCTTTTCCTGGTTTTCAACGAGGGTTACCTCGCGACCGGCCCCGACACCGATCCCGTCCGCCACGACCTGACCGCCGAGGCGATCCGCCTCACCCGCCTGATCCGCACGCTGCTGCCGGACGACGGTGAGGTGAGCGGGCTGCTGGCGCTGATGCTGCTCACCGAAGCCCGCCGCACCGCCCGGGTTTCGGCCGACGGCGAACTGGTCGCGCTCGGCGAGCAGGACCGCGGGGCCTGGGACACGGAGCTGATCGCCGAGGGGCACCGGCTGGTGCGCGAACGCCTCGCCGCGGCCGCCGCCGGAGTGGCTCCAGGCCGCTACCAGATCCTCGCCGCGATCAACGCCGTGCACACCTCCGCCCGCGACGTCCGCGACACCGACTGGTCACAGGTCGTCGCCCTTTACGACCAGCTCGTCCATCTCGATCCCTCGCCGATCGTCGCCCTCAACCGGGCCGTCGCGGTCGCCGAGATCGACGGCCCCCAGGTGGCACTGGCGACCGTCGACCGGCTCGAAGGCAAACTGGCCGGCTACCACGCCTATCACGCGACCCGCGCCGACCTGCTGCGCCGGCTGGGGCAAAGCCGGCAGTCGCGCGCCGCGTACGACAAAGCCATCGAGCTGGCGGGCAACACCGCCGAGACCGTCGCCCTGACCCGCCGCCGAGACCAGCTCGGATAACGCGCGGCGGGGCTCTTCAACCGCGTCGGCTCAGAGGCGGCAGGACCGGATGTCCGACGCGAGGATGGCCTTCGCGCCGGTCTCCGCCAGTTCGTCCATCACCCGGTTGACCGCCTTGCGCGCCACCATCGCCCGGACGGCGACCCAGTTGTCGTCCGCGAGCGGGGCGACGGTGGGCGATTCGAGGCCGGGGGTGATGGCGATGGCCTGCTCGAGGATCCCGCGCGGGCAGTCGTAGTCCAGCATCATGTACTGCTGCGCGAACACGACCCCGCGCAACCGGGCGGCCACCTGCGACTTCGCCTTCGACGCGGCGCTGCCCGCACGCTCCAGCAGGACCGCTTCGGACACGCAGATCGGGTCGCCGAAGGCCACCAGGTTGTTCTGGCGCAGCGAGCGGCCGGACTCGACCACGTCGGCGATCGCGTCGGCGACGCCGAGCTGGATCGAGATCTCCACCGCGCCGTCGAGGCGGATCACCTCGGCTTCCACGCCGTGGCGCTTGAGGTCCTCGCGGACCAGGCGCGGGTAGGACGTGGCCAGGCGCTTGCCGTGCAGGTCGGCCGGCTTCCACTCCTGGCCGGCCGGGCCGGCGTAGCGGAAGGTCGAGCCGCCGAAGCCCAGCGCGAGCACCTCGGTCACCGGCGCGCCCGAGTCGAGCGCGAGGTCCCGGCCGGTGATGCCGAGGTCCAGGTCGCCGGACCCGACGTAGATGGCGATGTCCTTGGGGCGCAGGAAGAAGAACTCGACCTCGTTGACGGTGTCGAGGACCGTGAGGTCACGCTGCTCATGCCGCCTGCGGTAGCCCGCCTCGCCGAGCATCTCCGACGCCGTGGCGGCGAGGGCTCCCTTGTTCGGCACGGCAACACGCAGCATTTCGCTCTCTCCTCGGTCTCCGGTGCGCGAGCGCGTCACAGGTAGCGGTAGACGTCCTCGGCCGAGATCCCCCGGCCGAGCATCAGCACCTGGACCCGGTACAGCAGTTGCGAGATCTCCTCGGCCAGGCGGTCGTCGGATTCGTGCTCGGCGGCGATCCACACCTCGCCCGCCTCTTCGAGCACCTTCTTGCCCTGGGCATGCACTCCGGCGTCCAGGGCGAGGACGGTGCCGGACCCGTCGGGACGGGTACGCGCGCGCTCGGCAAGCTCCGCGAACAGCTCATCGAAGGTCTTCACGGTCTGCAGATCCTTCCACCCCGCGCGCGCGTCCGCCGCTCCGGGTGACCCGGCTGACGCCCGCATCACACCAGGCTCCGCAGCCCGGCGAGCGTGCCGGCGTCGACACCCACGAGCGAGCCGCGGAACACCCGCCGCTCCCCCGGCGGGACGTCGACGTCGTTGGGCACGACGAGCACCGTGCAGCCCGCCGACTCGGCCGACTCCGCCCCCGGCGGCGAGTCCTCCACCGCGACGCAGTGCCCGGCCGGCACGCCGAGCAGCTCGGCGGCCTTCAGGTACGGGCGCGGGTGCGGCTTGTTCAGCCCGTCCACCTCGTCGCCGCAGACCGTGACGGCGAAGAACTCCCGCCCGATCGTGTTCAGCGCCAGCTCGGTCAGGGCCCGCTCGGTGGACGTGACCAGCGCGGACGGCACGCCCGCCGCCTTCACCGCGGCCAGTGCCTCGCGGGCGCCCGGGCGCCACGGCAGGGCGTCGTCGAACAGGCCCGCGGTGCGCCGCCGGATCCATTCCCCGGTCTCGGCGACCGACTCGGGCGTGACCGGACGCCCGGTCGCTTCGAGCAGCACGGTCGAGGTGGCGTCCATGTTGGACCCCACCAGCGTCAGGCGGATTTCTTCGCTCAGCCGCCCGCCGAGCATCTCCGCGGCCTCGTACAGCGCGACGTCCCAGAGCTTCTCGGAATCGACGAGGGTGCCGTCCATGTCCCACAGGACGGCAGCCAATCCGTCCGAAGAGGACGGTGCAGTCACGGTTGTCTCCTTGTCTTGTCGGGCGCCGCCGACGGGCGCGGTGGCGCCACGCCGGTGCGGACCCGCCCGGAAAGTGTGGTCTTCGCGCCCGGCCGCCCCCGCTCCGGCGGCGCACGGGCCGACGGTCACGGCCTGCGGTCGGACATGCTGCACAGGGTACGGGCGCAGGGTCGTAGGCTGGTCAGGTGAGTGAGCCCGTCGACGAGACCCAGCGACCCCCCGAGCCGGATCGCGCCCACCCGGAACCGAACCGCCCGCTGATGGTGGTGGCCTTCGAAGGCTGGAACGACGCTGGTGACGCGGCCAGCCGCGCGGTCGAGCACCTGCAGCTCAACTGGGACGCCACCCCGCTGGCCGAGCTGGAGCCGGACGACTACTACGACTTCCAGGTGAGCAGGCCCACAGTGCGCATGGTCGACGGCGTCACCCGTCGCGTGGACTGGCCGACCACCCGGTTGTCGGTCTGCCGCCCCGAGGGCCTCGACCACGACGTGGTGCTCGTGCAGGGCCCGGAGCCCAACATGCGCTGGCGCGCGTTCTGCGCGGAGCTGCTGGAGCACATCATGCAGCTCGACGTGGCCACCGTCGTCACGCTCGGCGCCCTGCTCGCGGACACTGCGCACACGCGGCCGGTCCCGGTCACCGGGACGGCGTACGACAAGGACACCGCGAGCCAGTTCCGGCTGGAGCTGAACAACTACCAGGGCCCGACCGGCATCGTCGGCGTGCTGCAGGACTACTGCGTGCAGGCCGGCATCCCGGCGGTGTCCATCTGGGCCGCGGTGCCGCACTACGTCTCGCACCCGCCGTCCCCCAAGGCGACGCTGGCGCTGCTGCACAAGCTGGAGGACGTCCTGGACGTCGAGATCCCGCTGGGCGCGCTGCCGGAGCAGTCGGAGGAGTGGGAGCGCACGGTCACCGAGATGGCCGACGAGGACGAGGAAATCGCCGAGTACGTCCGCGGCCTCGAAGAGCGTGGCGACGCCGAAACCGACGTCACCATGGAGGAGGTTTCCGGCGACAAGATCGCCGCGGAGTTCGAGCGGTACCTGCGCCGGCGCCGTCCGGGGCAGGAGGGCGGTGGCTTCGGCCTGCGCTGACTCGAGCCACGATCGAAGGGCTTCTCACCACGAGGTGAGGAGCCCTTCGATCGTTTCCGGGACGGTCAGCGGCGCCAGCGGGCGGCGAACGCGCGGGCCGGATTCGCCACGAACATCGCGTCGGTCACGTCCTCGCCCAGCGCCTGGGCCAGCCGCGGCCGCAGCGTGGTGAGCAGGTACGGGATGCCAGGGCCGCCGCCGGAGGACAGCCGGGCCGCCGCGGTGGTCGTGTCGCCGCCGAACAGCAGCTGCCCGGTGTGCCCGGCCGCCGACAGCTCCAGCAGCAGGTCGGTCAGCCGCCAGTCGGTCGCGTGGTTGGCGCGTGAAGGCCCGTCGAAGCCGAGATAAACGCCCGTGGCGGCGACCTCGCGCAGCACCCGCAGGTCCGGGTTGCGGTTCAGGTGCCCGAGGATCACCCGGGACGGCGGCACGGCCAGCTCCCCGCACAGCAGGTCCGCCACCTCGCGCGCGGCGGTGCCCAGCTCCAGGTGCACGGCGATCGGCGCGCCGGTCTCGTGGTGTGCCTGCGCGGCGGCGACCATCGTCCAGTGCGCGTGCCGGTCGACGACGTGGAACGCGCCGGCCACCTTGATCAGGCCCGCTTTCGGGCCGCTCCCCTCGCCGTCCGGGTCGTCACCCGCCGGGGTGCCCACGGTCAGGTCGGCCACGAACACCTCGGCCAGCCGGTCCGCGACGCGGTCGAGCAGCTCGGCCGGGTAATGCTCGGCCCGGTGCAGCCCGGTCGCCGCGACGAGCGCGACCCCGGTGGCCCGCGACAGCTCCGCCAGGTCCACGGTCCGCCGGTTCAGCCCGAACGGCGTCCACTGGACCACCGCCCGTCCGCCGGCCGCGGCGAACGCCCGCAGCTCGGCCTCGGCCGCCGCGTGATCGTCCAGCTCCTGGCCGGGCAGTTGGCGGGAGGCGAAGAACAGGTGGTCGTGCGCGTCGGTGATCCCGAGCGCGGCCGGGGAAACGTCACCGAGCACCGTGCGCACCAAGGGTTCCCCAGTCACGTCCGGCAGCCTAGCCGTCAGGCCGTGAGCAGCTTCCGGACCGGGACCGCGCCGCGGGCCCGGCGGCTCCACTCGCGCGGGTAGCCGAGCGAGACCTCCTCGAACCGGACGCCGTCGGCCGAGGTGGTGCGCGGGATGTGCAAATGGCCGTACACCGCCAGTTCGGCGCGGTAGCGCAGGTGCCAGTCCTCGGTCTCCGTGGTGCCGCACCAGAGCGCGAACTCCGGGTAGTAGAGCGGCGCCGTGGGATGGCGGTGCAGCGGCCAGTGCGACATCAGGATCGTGCCGTGGTCTTCCGGAATCGCGTCGAGCCGGTCGGTGCTGACCTTCAGCCGCTCGGCGCACCAGGCCTGCCGGCTCGGGTACGGGTCCGGGTGCAGGAAGTACTCGTCGGTGCAGACCACACCGGCCTCGCGCGCCTGCGCGAGCGCGACCTCACGCGACTGCCCCTCGGCCGCCGGGGTGCGCCAGCTGTAGTCGTAAAGCACGAACAGCGGTGCGATGGTCAACGGCCGCGCGCCGTGCTCCCACACCGGGTACTCGTCTTCCGGGGTGAGCACGTCGATCGAGCGGCACAGCTCGACCAGGTGCTCGTAGCGGGCCTGCCCGCGCAGCTGGACCTCGTCCTTCGGGGTGGTCCACAGCTCGTGGTTTCCGGGCACCCAGACGACTTTCGCGAACCGCTCGCGCAAGGTGGCGAGCGTGTCTCGGATCGACGACGCGCGTTCGGCGACGTCGCCCACGACCAGCAGCCAGTCTTCCGGCGCATCGGGCACGACCCGGTCGACGATCGGCGCGTTGCCTTCGTGGGTCACATGGAGGTCGCTGGTGGCGAAGAGAGACGGCACTCCTCCACCGTAACCACTCCCGGACCGGCAGATCGCCGGAACCGCCCCTTACCCGCCCCCAGCAGCACCAGCCCGGCCAGCACGTAGATCCCGGCCTGCACGTCCAGCAGCGCCGCGGGCCCGGTGACGGCCACCAGCATGCCCGCGAGCAGCGCCCCCGCGGCCGTGCCCGCCGCCATCACCGCGAACACCGTGCTCAGCACCCGCCCGGCCCGCTCCGGCGCGGCCACGCCCTGCAGGTGCGAGAGCAGCCCGGCGCCGGTCACCACGGCCGGCGCGCCGACCACCATGAACAGCCCGACGTAAACACCCAGCGCCGTGGTGACGAAGGCCAGGTTCCAGATCAGCGCGGACAGCACCCCGGTCACCAGCGAGCCCCACGCGAGCAGCCGCACCGGCGCGACACGACGGGCCACCGTCGCCACCGCGAACCCCGCGGCCAGCCCGCCGATCGCCTGCACCCCGCGCAGCAGCCCGGCGTCGGCCTCGCTGCCGCCCAGCACGTCGAGCACGAACACCACGAACAGCACCAGGAACATGCCCTGCGCGATGGCGGCGAGCACCGTGGCGACGCCCGTCGCACGCAGCCGCGGGTCACCCGTCAGCTCACGCAGGCCCGCCAGCCACGCCGCGAACACGGGTTCTTTCACCGGCGCCACAACGGTTTCCGGACCGACCCGCCGGAACGGCCGCACCAGCAGCAAACCCGCCAGCGCGAGCGCGCCCAGGTAGCCGAGCACCACGCTGTCCAGCCCGCCCCAGCCGAGCAGCACGCCGCCGGCCCAGCCGCCCGCGAGCCGGGCGACGCTGCCGTTCACACTCATCAGCCCGTTCGCGCCGGTGACCTCGCCCGCGCCGACCAGCTCCGGCACCAGCGCGTTGCGCGCCGGTTCGAAGACCGAGGCGAGCCCGGCCTGCGCGGCCATCACGACGTAAACCCACACGACCGGAATCGCCGCGCCCGCCAGCAACGGCAGCACCACGACGGCCTGGGCGGCGCACACCACGGCGAGCACCGCGCGGCGGTTCCACCGGTCGGCCACCACCCCCGCGGCCGGGCTCAGCAGCACGGTCGGCAGCAGGCCCAGCACGATGCTCAGCGCCGTCGCCGCGGCCGAGCCGGTGCTGGTGAACAGGAACAGCGGCAGCGCGACCTGCAGCATCCACTCGGCCGTTTCGCCGAAGAACGCCGCCACCCACAGCCGGACGAAGGCGGGGATCGCCAGCAGCTGTCTCACGCGCTCGGCTTCCCGTCGTGCTCGATCCGCAGGAACGCGCGCACGCCCACGTGCACCGGCCGCGCGCCGTCGGGGGTGTCCTGCCGGATGGCGCCGACGTACGGGCGCACCAGCGCGTCGATCGCCGTGACCAGGCGTTCCAGCTCCGCGGGCGTGACCCGCAGCGTGTAGCTGCTCATTGCGCCGGCGTCACGCCACTCGGGGTCGAGCCCGTCGAACGAGTCCAGGTACCGCTGCATCAGCTCCTGCTCCTGGCTCAGCTGCGTGCCGACGACGGCGAGCTGCGCGCTGGTCAGCGCCGGGTCGTCGCCGAAGTCACCCAGGTCGAGGCCGACCTGGCGCGCCGACCACGGGCGCTCGCGGCCGTCACCTCCCTCGGCGCGCTCGACCAGGCCGTACTGCGCGAGCTGGCGCAGGTGCCAGCTGCAGTTCGACGCAGTGGACCCGACCGCGTCCGCGCACTCGCTCGCGGTCCTCGGCCCGACGGCGGTCAGGTACTGCAACAGCGCCGTCCGCAGCGGGTGTGCCAGCGCTCGCAGCAGTTCGGCGTCGTCCACGCGCTTGCGCGGGGGCAGCTCGGCCATGGTTCGCTCCGATACCTGAAAGGTTTCTTTCGAAAGATTTCCTTCAGATTTGCAGCCGCCTGACCTGCTGTCAACCGGCTTCGCTACCATCACGGACAGTTACTGCGCGAAGCAGCGACTGCGCCCGCGAGCCCTGAGGACGGTCTGTTGCCCCACCAGCGAGAACTCGCCACCGCCGCCGCGCTCGCGCTGCCCCGTTTCGTCAGCTCCACCGTGCGCTTCCACACCGCGGTCGCCGACCGGCTCGGCGTGACGCCGGCCGAGCTGCACTGCCTCCAGCTCGTGCACAGCGGCGCCACCGACTCCCCCACCGAGCTGGCCCGGCTGCTCGGGATGACCACCGGCGCGTTCACCCGGATGCTCGACCGGATGGAGCGCGCCAAGCTCGTCGAACGCGCCACCGACACGGCCGACCGGCGGCGGCTGCGCGTCCGCCCACTGCCCGACCGGATGGCCGAACTGACCGACCTCTACGCCCCGCTCGCCCAGCGGCTCGGCGAGCGGATGGCGTCGTTCGACCGGCGTCAGCTGACCGCGCTGGTGGCGTTCCTGACCGAGGGCGAAACGGCCGCCGACCAGGAGGCCGCCACGCTGCTCGCCGGCTACGAAGAGACGGCCCGCGAAATTACCGGTTGACTAATCCTACAGGTGTTGCGTTAGTATCTCCGCACTATGAACCGCTGAACCGAGCCCTTCCCCGCATCGAGGCCGCTCCGGTCGAGCCATCCGCTCCCGTGAGCCACGAGTCCCGTCGGGGAACCCTCTTCGCTCCCAGGCCCGGTGATCTCTGTTGTCTCTTTTCCTGCAAGCCAAAGACGTCGTCTTCGGCTACGGCACCCACACCGTCCTCGACGGGGTCGCGCTGACCGCCTCGGCCGGCCAGCGGCTCGGCCTGGTCGGCGAGAACGGCTCGGGCAAGTCCACACTGCTGCGCCTGCTCGCCGGCCTCGAAGTGCCGCGCTCGGGCGAGGTGGTCCGGGGCGACGACCTCGGGTTCCTGCTCCAGGAGCTGCCGTTCCCGGGCACCGCGACCTTCGCCGACGTCGTCGACGGCGCACTGGCCGAGATCCGTTCGGCCGCCGACCGGCTGGAGCGGCTGACGTCCGCGATGGCCGACCGGCCCGACGACCCGGAGCTGCTCGACGAGTACGGCCGGGTGCTGGAGTGGGCCCAGGCGCACGACCTCTGGGACGCCGACCGGCGCGCCGAGCTGGTCACCGACGGGCTCGGGCTGGGCGGCGTCGACCCCGGACGGCGGCTGGCGACGCTGTCCGGCGGCCAGCGCTCCCGGCTCGGGCTGGCCGCGCTGCTGATCCGGCGGCCGGCCACGATGCTGCTCGACGAGCCGACCAACCACCTCGACGACGCCGGGATGGAGTTCCTCGAGCAGCACCTGGCCGAGCTGACCGGGGTGGTCGTGCTGTCGTCGCACGACCGCGTGTTCCTCGACGCGGTCTGCACCGGCATCGTCGACCTCGACCCGGTGCCGGCCGACCGGCTCACCGGCGGCGCGACCCGCTACGGCGGCGCGTACACCGACTACCTGAAGCAGAAACGCGCCGAACGCGCGCGCTGGGAACAGCGCTACGCCGAGGAGCAGGACGAGCTGAAAGAGCTACGCGAGTCGGTCGCGGTGACCGCCCGCCGGGTCGCGCACAACCGGCCGCAGCGGGACAACGCGAAGATGCTCTACGACTTCAAGGGCGGGCGGGTCCAGAAGCAGGTTTCGCGCCGCGTCCGCAACGCCCAGCTCCGGCTGGACGAGCTGGAACGCGACCAGGTGCGGAAACCACCCGCTCCCCTGCGGTTCCACGGCACGCTCACCGCGCGGGCGCCCGGCGAGGGCCCCGCAATCTCGGTGCGCGGGATCGAGGTGCCGGGACGGCTGAGCCTGCCCCGGCTGGACGTCACCGGTTCGGCGAGGCTGCTCGTCACCGGCGGCAACGGCGCGGGCAAGTCCACGCTGCTGTCAGTGCTGGCGGGCCGGCTCGCGCCGGTGGCCGGCACTGTCCACTTCGGACCCGGGGTACGGGTCGGGATGCTGGACCAGGACGTGGTGTTCGACGAACCCGAGCGCTCGGCGCACGAGGTGTACCGCGCCGCGCTGGGCGAGTCGGCCCCGCCGATGTCCCGGCTGGGCCTGCTCGGACTCCGCGACCTCGGCCGTCCGGTGGGCGAGCTGTCCGTCGGGCAGCGGCGGCGGGTCGCGCTCGCCGTGCTGCTGGCCGACCCGCCGCACGTGCTGCTGCTCGACGAGCCGACGAACCACATCTCGCTGACCCTGGCGGAGGAGATGTTCGCCGCGCTCGGCAGCGCGCCGGGCGCCGTGGTCATCGCGTCTCATGACCGGTGGCTGCGCCGGGACTGGCGGGGCGACCGCCTGGAGCTGCTGGCGCAGCAGCCGATCGCCGTATAGGTCGTTATACGGTTGAGTGGGCCGGGTCAGCCGGCCCACTCAACCGAGGCTCAGAGCTGGATGCCGAGCAGCGCGTCGACGGCGGTCCGGATCAGCGCGGGCGCGGCTGTGTCGGTGCCGTCGCGTCGCAGCGCCCCGGCCGCCCACGCGTCCACCGCGGCCAGTGCCTTCGGCGTGTCGAGATCGTCGGAGAGGTGGTCGCGCAGGCGGGCGACCACCTCGGTCGCGTCCGGGCCGGCCGGCAGCGCGACGGCTTCGCGCCAGCGGGCGAGCCGCCCCTGTGCCTCGGTCAGCAGGTCACCGGTCCAGGCCCGGTTCTCGCGGTAGTGCCCGGCGAACAGCGCCAGCCGGATCGCGCCGGAGTCGATGCCGTCGGCCCGCAGCCGCGAGACGAACACCAGGTTCCCGCGCGACTTCGACATCTTCTCGCCGTCGAGGCCGATCATCCCGGCGTGCACGTAGTGCCGGGCGAACGGGTGGTCCCCGGCGACCGCCTCGGCGTGCGCCGCGCTGTACTCGTGGTGCGGGAAGATCAGGTCGGAGCCGCCGCCCTGCAGGTCGAAGCCGAGGCCGAGGCGGTTCACCGCGATCGCGCTGCACTCGATGTGCCAGCCCGGCCGGCCGGCGCCCAGCTCCGACTCCCACGACGGCTCGCCCTCGCGCGCCACCCGCCACAGCAGCGCGTCGAGCGGGTCGCGCTTGCCACGGCGATCCGGGTCGCCGCCGCGCTCGGCGAAGAACTTGTTCATCGTCTCGGCGTCGTAGTTGGACTCGTAGCCGAACCGGCCGGTGGCGTTGCGGTCGAAGTAGACGTCCGGGAACTCCGGGTCGTCCGCGCGGTAGGCGCTGCCGTTGGACAGCAGCTTCGCGATCACCTCGACGATCTCCGGGATGCTCTCGACCGCGCCCACGAACTGGCGCGGCGGCAGCACGCGCAGCGCCGTCATGTCCTCACGGAACAGCGCCGTCTCGCGCATCCCGAGCACCACCCAGTCGTCGGAGTCGCGCTCGGCGCGCTCCAGCAGCGGCTCGTCGATGTCGGTCACGTTCTGGACGTAGTGCACTTCGTGGCCGTTGTCCCGCCACAACCGGTTGACCAGGTCGAACGCCAGGTACGTGGCCGCGTGGCCGAGGTGCGTGGCGTCGTACGGGGTGATGCCGCAGACATACATCCGGGCAGTGGCACCAGGCGCTGTCGGGCGGACCTGCCCGGTCGCCGTGTCGTGGAGCCGGAGTGGGCGGGGGGTGCCCGGAAGCCGGGGCACGTCGACGGATGACCAAGTCTGCATACTCCGACTGTAAGCGTGACGGCCGTACGCTTTCCCACCCGGTGGGAGCGACGGGTTTCGAACCCGCCGCTCCCCCGTGGTCAGTGCTTTGCCGCGTTCGCCCGGATGGCGTCACGCACGTACTCGCCGATCCCCGGCCGCTGCTCGTGCTCCCGGACCAGGAACCCGAGCTGGACCGGTTCGGTGGCGTACAGCTCGCCGATGCGTTGCTGCATCTCGTAACCGCACTCCCCCATGGCCCGCCCGAGCATGGCCCGGTGCGCCTCCGCCAGCTCCGCCGCCTCGGCACTGTCGGCCGGCGAGCCCGCCTCGATCAGCGCGACGAGCCGGCCGGCCCACGCGGCACGCTCGGCCTCACCGTCTTCCCACTCCTGCTTGGTCCCCGGCAGCGTCCGGCGCTGCCACTCCGGCGTGCCGCCCCAGCGGCGGGCGGCCTCCTCCGGGTAGCCCTCCGGCTCGCGGAAGCCGCCGAACACCTCGAACTTCTCCTCGGGCGTCAATGCGTTGCCCATGGCTCTCGCCTCCAGTACCCGATCGACGGCCGCGACCATGCGCCCGAGCTGCCCCAGCCGCTCCACCAGCAGCTCGCGCTGCCGTTTCAGGTGGGCATCGGCGTCGACCCCCGGGTCGTCCACCATGGTCACGATCGTCTCGAGGGGGAAACCGAGCTCCCGGTACAGCAGGATGCGCTGCAACCGGTCGAGGTCGTCCTCGCTGTACTGCCGGTAACCCGCGGACGTGCGCCCGCCCGGCGACAGCAAGCCGATCTCGTCGTAGTGGTGCAGCGTGCGCACGGTGACGCCGGCCAGCGCCGCCACCTCACCCACCCGGTAGCCCATCTCCCCGCCTTTCCCCGGCCCCTGCGGGCCCTGTCCCGGACGACGATCGCGCCTCACGCCGCGTGAGGGTCAAGTCCGGTGGACACCGGGTTCGGGCGCGAGTACCAACAACAGCATGGCCCTGCGGACGCTGTCCCGTTCCCGTACCTCGCCCCTGCCACCCGGCCCACGGCTGCCCGTCGTGGTGCAGACGGTTCTGTTCGGCGCCTTCCGGCACGTGTTCCAGCCGCTGCTGCAACGTCGCTACGGCAACGTGTTCCGGCTGCGGATCTACCCGGAGCGCAACGTGGTGCTGGTCGGCGACGTCGAGCTGATCAAGGCGGTGTTCGCCGGCCCGGTGGAGACCTTCCACGCGGGCGAGGGCAACGTCGTGCTCAAGCCGGTGATGGGCGAGCACTCCGTGCTGCTCACCGACGAGCAGGAGCATCTGCGGGCGCGGCGGCTGCTGATGCCGGCCTTCCACGGCGCCGCGCTGCGCGGCTACCGCGACCTGATCACCGAGCTGGCCACGGCGGAGCTGGACCGGTGGCCCTCGGGCACGCCGTTCCGCGCGCACGACCGGATGCAGGCGCTGACGCTGGAGATCATCCTGCGCGTGGTGTTCGGCGTCGCGGAGGGGCCGCGGCTGGACGAACTGCGGGCGCTGCTCGGGCACGTGGTCGACGTCGGCGCGCTGGACCTGTTCGGCTGGCACAGCCCGGCACTGCAGAAGGTCGGCCGGTGGCGGCGCAACCGGGAGCGCCAGGACCGGGTGGACAAGCTGCTGTACGCCGAAATCGCGGACCGGCGCACCGCCACGGACCTCGACGGCCGCACCGACGTGCTGTCCCGGCTGCTGTCCGTGCCCGGCGAGGACCGGCTGACCGACCCCGAGCTGCGCGACCAGCTGATCACCCTGCTGCTGGCCGGCCACGAGACCACGGCGACCGCGCTGGCCTGGGCGTTCCACGAGCTGGCGCGGAACCCGGAGGCAGCCGCCGCGACCACGCGCGCCGCGGACGAGGGCGACGAGAAGTACCTCGAGGCGGTCGCGAAGGAGGCGATGCGGCGGCACCCGATCATCTCCGAGGTCGCCCGCCGCCTGACCGCCGACATCACCCTCGGCGGCTACACGATCCCGGCCGGGCACACCGTGCTGCCGTCGATCTCGATGGTCCACGCCGACGGCGCGCACCACCCGTCACCCGAGGTCTTCGACCCCGCGCGGTTCCTCGGCGGTGGCCCGGAAACGGGCACCTGGCTGCCCTTCGGCGGTGGCGCGCGGCGCTGCCTCGGCGCGGGATTCTCGTTGCTGGAGGCGACGATCGTGCTGCGCGAGCTGTTCACCCGCTACCGCGTCACGGCCGCCGACCCGCGCCCGGAGCCGACGAAGACCCGGCACATCACGCTCGTGCCGGGCCGCGGCGCGCGGATCGTCGTCCACCGCCGCTGAGTCGATGCCGCGGATGACGCTTTCCCCGCGCTCAGCGCCGCGAAAGCGTCATCCGCACCGTTGAATCGATGCCTACCGCCGCCGGGTGCGGAGGTAGTCGTTCACCACGGCGGCGCCGAGCCCGTCGACGTCCGGTGCCACCACCCGGCCGCCGGAGCGGCGGGCGATCACGTCGACGAACGCCTCCAGGCGCGGGTCGTCGCCGAGCCGGAACACCGTGACCGACGCGCCCAGCTTGGCCAGGCGGTCCACTTCGGAC
This sequence comes from Amycolatopsis sp., assembly GCA_036502365.1. Taxonomy (GTDB): domain Bacteria; phylum Actinomycetota; class Actinomycetes; order Mycobacteriales; family Pseudonocardiaceae; genus Amycolatopsis. The sequence goes on along the minus strand of DASXYS010000065.1, from coordinate 17,288 downwards.
AGTGTCTTGTGGATGGTCCGCGGATCCGGCGGATAGTCGAAAACCGCCTCGCCGTCGGGTTCCAGGTGGGCCGTGGGCTCGCCGTCGGTGACCATCAGGACCACCGGCTGGGCGTCCGGGTGCCGGCGCAGGTGCCGTCCCGCGAGCAGCAGCGCGTGGTGCGCGTTCGTGCCCTGCTCCCAGGTGCCCTCCAGCCCGATCAGCTCCGGCAGGTCCACCGGCATCGCGTAGCGGCCGAAGGTGATCAGCTGCAATGCGTCGTTGCGGAACCGGGTGCTGATCAGCTGGTGCAGCGCGAGTGCCGTGCGCTTCATCGGCAGCCAGCGGCCCTCCTGGACCATCGACCACGACGTGTCCACCAGCAACGCGACCGCCGCCCGTGAACGGTGCTCGGTCTCCACCACCTCGACGTCCTCGACGTCGAGAGTGACCGCGCCCGAGCCCAGCGACGTCGAGCGCAGCACGGCGTTGCGCACCGTCCGCGGCACGTCCCACGGCTGCATGTCCCCGAACCGCCACGGCCGGCTGGCCCCGGTCGGCTCACCCGCCGCGCCGGCCGACTCGGTCTCCCGGTCGCCCGTCTTGCCGCGCAACGCGTTCACGATGTCCGACAGCGCTGTCTCACCCAGGCGCCGCAACGCCTTGGGCGACAAGCGAAGCGAGCCGTCGGCGGCCCGTTCGAACAGGCCCTGGCGGCGCAGCTCCCGCTCCAGCTCGGACAGCCGCCGCGCGTCGACGCCGGCGTCCTTGCCCAGCTGGCGCTCCAGCGACTCGAGGTCGATGTCCTCCAGCCGCGCGCCGGGATAGGACTGGCCCAGCTGCTCGGCGAGCCCGTCCAGCTCGGCCAGGTCGGCCATGGCCTGCGCGCCCTCGCCCATACCGAGCGGGTCCTGGCCGCGGAAGCGCTCCGAGGACGTCCAGTCCTCCCCCGGCCGCAACGCCTGAAGCTGCGCGTCGAGCGCCGAAAGCTGCTGCGCCAGGCGCGGGTCGCCGAACGCCTGCTGGGTCAGCTCCGCCAGCTCGGCGCGCTGCTCCGCGGACATCGAGTTCATCATCCGCTGCGCGGCGGCCGCACGGGCGGCGAGCACGTCGATCAGCTCGTCGACGGTTTGCGGGTTCTCCGGGAAGAATTCGCCGTGCCGGTTCATGAATTCGGCGAACCGGTCCTCGATGTCGTCGGCACCCTGGGCGTGGGCGGCGAGCAACGCGTTGAGGTCGCCGAGCATCTGGTTGATCTGCTCGACGTCCTCGGGCCCGGCGTTCTGCAGTGCCTCCTTCATGCCCTGGAACCGCGAGTCGAGCAGCTCCCGGCCGAGCAGGTCGCGGATCTGGTCGTACTTCTCGCGGCCTTCCGAAGACCGCCAGTCGTACTCGCTCAGCTCCCGCACGGCCGCGGCGGTGCCCGGCGGGAGCGCGTCCAGCTGCGCTTCGCGGAACCGCGCTTCGTCGTCGGGATCGGGGAACAGCTCCCGGCGCTCGGCGGTCAGCGCCTCGCTCAGCAGCTGCTGGACCTCCTGCAGGGTGCCGTCGAGACGGTGCCGCCGCTGGATCTCGGAACGGCGCTGCCACAGCCGCCGCGACAACTCGTCGAGGCCCGCCGTGCGCTCGGTGCCGCGCCGCAGCAGTTCCTCCAGCGCCGAACGCGGCGACGAGCCGGCCATCACCTCGCGGCCGATTTCGTCCAGCGCGTCCCGCAGGTCCGCCGGCGGCGCCAGCGGATCCGGCCCGTCGTGCCACGGCCCGTACGCGTACCCCTCCGGAAGCTGTGTCAATGCCGCCTCCGCGGGAAAAAGTACGTCGGCGAGTGCATTACTGGCCGTACACCGTCGTGTTTTCGTCGGAGTCCTTGGCCAGCCGCCTGGCCAGGAACAGCGACTCCAGCGCCAGCTCCACCGCCGCGGCGATGCGGCCGGCGGGCTCGTCGGAGGACACCCCGGCCCGCTGCGCGACCTCGTGCAGCACCGGCAGCTCCGGCAGGGCGGCGAGCACGTCCTTGCCCGGCACGCGCTCACCGGTGGCGACCAGGTGCCCGTCGGCGACGGCGTCGGCCAGCGGGCGCAGGTCCAGCCCGGCGAACCGCTCGCGCGCGGTCTCCGCGACGGCCCGGCGCATCAGGTGCACCAGGTGCTCGACCTCGCGCCCCTCCTCACCCGGTTCGAACTCGATCTTGCCGCGCAGCACCGCGGGCACCGCGTCGAGGTCGACCGGGCGCGCGACCGGCGGCTCCTCGCCGGTGAGCGCGGACCGGCGCAGCGCGGCGGCGGCCACGGTCTCGGCGGCGGCCACCGCGAACCGCGCGGACACCCCGGAGCGCTGGTCGATCACCGGCGACTCGCGCAGGTTGCGCACGAAGCGGGCCAGCACCTCCAGCAGCGGCTCGCCGACCTCGGCGACCAGGTTCGCCTCCTGCCGCACCACCGCGACCTCGGACTCGACGTCCAGCGGGTAGTGCGTGCGGATCTCGGCGCCGAAGCGGTCCTTCAGCGGCGTGATGATCCGGCCGCGGTTGGTGTAGTCCTCGGGGTTCGCCGTGGCGACGAGCAGCACGTCCAGCGGCAGCCGCAGGGTGTAGCCGCGGACCTGGATGTCGCGCTCCTCCATCACGTTCAGCAGCGCGACCTGGATGCGCTCGGCGAGGTCGGGCAGCTCGTTGATCGCCACGATCCCGCGGTGGGCGCGCGGCACCAGGCCGAAGTGGATCGTCTCCGGGTCGCCGAGGCTGCGGCCCTCGGCCACCTTCACCGGGTCGACGTCACCGATCAGGTCGCCGACGGAGGTGTCCGGCGTCGCCAGCTTCTCGGTGTAGCGCTCGCTGCGGTGACGCCAGGCCACCGGCAGGTCGTCGCCGAGCTCGGCGGCCCGGCGGATCGACGCGGGCGTGATCGGGTCGAGGGGGTGCTCGCCGAGCTCGGAGCCCTCGATCACCGGCGTCCACTCGTCGAGCAGCCCGGCCAGGGTGCGCAGCAGGCGCGTCTTGCCCTGGCCGCGCTCGCCGAGCAGGACGACGTCGTGGCCGGCGAGCAGCGCGCGCTCGAGCTGCGGCAGGACCGTGCGGGAGAAGCCGACGATGCCGGGCCACGGGTCGCGGCCGTCACGGAGGGCTTCGAGGAGGTTGTCGTGGATCTCGCGCGCGATGGGGCGCGGAGCGTGGCCGGCGGCGCGAAGCTCGCCGGCGGTACGGGGAAAACCGTCTGGAACAGCGTTCACCCCCTCGACGCTACTTACCGTTCGGGTGTACGTCGATGTGGAGCGACTCCAGCGTGGGCGATCGGCGGGCCCGGCCGACGGACGGGTAAAATAGGGCGTCGTGTGCCGTCCCAGTGCGACCCTCGCCGTCTGGTCCTCCGCGTGGCTGAACGGAGCCGCGGCTTCCGACGATGTGCTCGACTCCCTCGAAGCCTGGGGTGAGGCGCACGACGTCGTGGCAGCCGACGCGCCCGCCGCGGAGGCGTTCGAGCTGCCGCTGGCGTTCAACCGCGCGGCCACCCCGGTCCAGCTGATGATGGCGTTGCGCGCGCAGGGCGCGAAGAGCGCCCAGCTGGTGCTCCCGGTCCCCGGCGACGTCCGCGGCCTGGGCGGCGGCGGCCCGTTCACCGAGGCGGCGCTGCGCTGCGGCGACGCGGTGGTGCTCACCGAGCTGGGCTTCGGCCTGGTCCCGGAGCCGATCGCCGAGGGCCTGATGCGCTGGACCGTCTACTCGCTGAGCGCGCCCGCCCCGCTGGAGTACCAGTCGCTGCCCGACGCCGAGCACGGCCTCACCGACGCCATCCGCGCGAGCGCCGGCGCGCTGCAGACCCTCGACGTGGCGAGCGACCGCCCGAGCGTGCGCGCCGAGCTGTCGGCCCATCTGCGCTCCCAGCCCCAGGTCGAGTGGCCGGCCGGCATGCCCGGGCGCTCGCTGCGTGTGCTGCAGCGCGCGGAGGAGATCTCGGCCATCCTGGCCATCGCCCGTACCGACGACCCGGGCGGCGCCCTGTCCGCCTCGGCCGCGGTCCAGCGCGCGGAAGCCCTGCGTCCCCTGGCCGAGGCCGTCCGCACCGCACGGGGCGCCGCGGTCAACGAGGCGGTCCGCGTGTTCGCCGACCAAGGCGACCGCCACCCCTGACGCCGGCCGGCCACGCCACGTTGCGAAGGCTCCATTCACCGCACTGAGCGTGGCGAAAGCGTCATCCGCCACACACGCAAGAGCCAGGCGAGTCAGCGGGGGGAAGGGCGTTTCGCCGGTTCGCAGCAGCCGATCGCGCACGGGGCGCCGTTCACCGTGCAGCCCGCGGCCGGGAACTCCGAAAGCTTGCGGGCCGGAGCGTCCTCGAGGTGTTCGCGGATCAGCTCGACCACCAGTTCCGCGAAGCGGGGATCCGAGTCGGGTGTCGCGGCGCGGGCAAAGGCCATGCCGTGCCCGGCGGCGCGCTCCGCGGCCTCGTTGTCGAGATCCCAGATCACCTCGAGGTGGTCCGAGACGAAGCCGATCGGGCTGACCACGACGGCTTCGACGCCCTGCTCGTGCAGCGCGTCGATGTGGTCGACGATGTCCGGCTCCAGCCAGGGCACCTGCGGCGGCCCGGAACGCGACTGCCACACCACGTCGTACTCCGCGATCCCCGCCTCCGCCGCGACCAGGCGAGCAGCCTCCGCGATCTGCTGCGAGTACAGGTAGCCACCGTCGGACGGCGGGCCCGCGGCCCGGTCCGCGCTCACCGGCACGGAGTGGGCGGTGAACACCGTCCGGGTGCCCGCCCGGTCGCCGAGCCGCGTGTGGGCGGCGCGCACCGCGTCCGCGACCGCCGAGACGAACAGCGGGTGGTCGAAGAACTGGCGCAGCTTCACCAGGTCCGGCGCGCCCTCGCCCACCGCGGCCCGCGCGCGCTCGATGTCCTCGTCGTACTGGCGGCAGGCCGAATAGCCGCCGTACGCACTGGTCGGGAAAACCAGTGCGCGCCGCACGCCGTCGGCCTTCATCCCGGCCAGCGTCTGCTCGACCATCGGGTGCCAGTTGCGGTTGCCGAAGCGCACGGGCAGTTCGACGCCCTCGGCCACCAGCTGTTTTTCGACCGCCGCGATCGCGCTGCGGTTGAGCCGGTTGATCGGCGAGACCCCGCCGAAGTGCTGGTAGTGCTCGGCGACCTCGAGCAGCCGCTCTCGCGGCACGCCCCGGCCACGGGTGACGTTCTCCAGGAAGGGCATCACCTCGTCGGGCCCCTCCGGACCGCCGAACGAAAGCCATAACAACGCGTCGTAACCCACCAGCCCATCTTGCCGCTGTGGCGGTCCCCACGGCGAGCCGGGCTCGTTGTGTACTGATCTATCCAAAACGTGCTACGGTCGCCGCATGCCCAGGCCACGGGAATTCGACGAGACGGTCGCGCTGGAAGGCGCCATGAACGCCTTCTGGGCGCACGGCTACGAGGCGACCTCGACCCAGGACCTGTGCGCTGCCACCGGACTCGGCCGCAGCAGCGTCTACAACACCTTCACCAGCAAGCACGTCCTGTTCCAGCGGGCGCTCGAGCACTACACCGAGCGCGGCGCCCGCAGCCGCGCCGAAGTGCTGGAGCACGCCGAAGACGGCCTGGACGCGATCCGCCGGCTCCTCGCCGACCTGATCGAGGACGAACTCGGCAACGGCCGCCGCGGCTGCCTGATGGTCAACACCATCGCCGAATTCGGCACGGCAGACGCGGAGATCACGACGAAGGTCGAGGCGGACACCGCGGCGTTTCTCGCCGCCCTCACCGATTACGCCCGCCTCGGCCAGGCCGACGGCAGCATCACCCGCGACCGGGACCCGGCGGACATCGCGCAGTTCGTGCACAGCACTGTCGCCGGGCTGCGGCTGATGTCACGCCGTGGCGGACAACGCCCGGCGATGGCGGCGGTGGCCGACATCGCCGTCTCCGCGCTCGCCCGCCGCTGAGCTCCGCCGCCGACCGAAAACCCTTCCAGCCCAGCCCTTTCTCATCAGCGTTGATGGCACCTAGGTCCATTTTGTATCGATCAATCCAAAAGGAGGAGACCCGTGCCCCTGGCCGTCTTCGTGCTCGGGCTCAGCATCTTCGCCCTCGGCACCTCGGAGTTCATGATCACCGGGCTGCTGCCCGGGATGGCCACCGACCTCGGCGTCAGCATCCCCGACGCCGGCCTGCTGATCTCGGCGTTCGCCGTCGGCATGGTGGTCGGCGCGCCGCTGCTCGCCGTGGGGACACTTCGGCTGCCGCGCCGCACAACCCTGCTGTCGCTGCTGGTGGTGTTCGGCGCGTCGCACGTCGTCGGCGCGCTCGCCCCCGGTTACGCCCTGCTCTTCGCGACCCGGGTGGTGAGCGCGCTGGCCTGCGCCGGATTCTGGGCCGTCGCCGCGGCGACCACGATCTCGCTGGTGCCCGCGGCCCGGCGCGGGCGCGCGCTCGCGGTGCTGGTCGGCGGCCTGACCGTGGCGAACATCGCCGGAGTCCCGGCCGGCACGCTGCTGGGCCAGCACGCGGGCTGGCGCACGGCGTTCTGGGCGGTGGCGGCGCTGACCGTGGTGGCGGCGGCCGGGGTGCTCGCGTTCGTGCCGCACACCGCCGTGGACGCCTCCGCCGTGCGGGCGCGGACCGAGCTGAGCGTGTTCCGCAACGGCCGGGTCTGGCTGGCGCTGGGCGTGATCGCGCTGTCGCAGGCCATGGTGTTCGCGACGTTCAGCTATCTCGCGCCGCTGCTCACGACCACCGACGGCCTGCCGCCGGCCCAGGTCCCGCTCGTGCTCGGGCTCTTCGGCGCCGGTGCGCTGATCGGCATCACCGCGGGCGGCAAACTCGCGGATGCCCATCCGTTCGCCACGCTGTACGGCAGCTTCGGGCTCGCCCTCGTCGCGCTCACCGCGCTGGCACTGACTTCGGACGCGGTGGCCGCCGTCGTCGCGGTCCTCGTGCTGGGCGCGGCGGGCTTCGCCGCCAACCCGGCGCTGAACGTCCGCGCGTACTCGGTGGCCGGCGGCACCTCCACCATCGTCGGCGCGAGCACGACCGCGGGATTCAACGTCGGCAACACGGCCGGCCCGTGGCTCGGCGGCGTGGCCATCAACGCGGGCCTCGGGCTGCCGAGCGTGGCCTGGGTGAGCGCGGCCCTCGGCGTGCTGGCGCTGGGCGCCTTGACGTTCGCCCGGCGGGTCCAGCGCTCGGACGACGCGCGGGCCGTTTCGCCGCTGCCCCAGGAACATCAGGCCGTCCACTAAGGACAGAGAAGATAGGGAGCGGCCCTCGTGCGGAAGTCCGCGCGAGGGCCGCTCACCGGGTCATGGCTCAGATGCCGAGCGCGTGCACCCCGCCGTCGACCATGATCATCGAGCCCGTGGTGGCGGGCAGCCAGTCCGAAAGCGCGACGCAGACGGTCTTGGCCGTCGCGGTCGGGTCGGCGCTGTCCCAGCCGAGCGGGGCGCGGTCGCCCCAGCCGTCTTCCAGCTCGCTGAAGCCGGGGATGGACTTCGCGGCCATCGTTTTCATCGGGCCCGCGCTGACCAGGTTCACGCGGATGCCGCGCGGGCCCAGTTCCTTGGCCAGGTACCGGTTCACCGACTCCAGCGCGGCCTTGGCCACGCCCATCCAGTTGTAGACCGGCCACGCCACGCGCGCGTCGAAGTCCATGCCCACGATCGACGAGCCCGGCGCCAGCAGCGGCAGGGCCGCGACGGCCAGCGACTTGAACGAGAACGCCGAGACGTCCACCGCCACCTTCACGTCCTCGCTCGGCGCGTCCAGGAACGGCGCGCCCAAGCAGGTCTGCGGCGCGAAGCCGATCGAGTGCAGCACACCGTCGAGGCCGTCGACGTGCTCACGCACGCGGTCGGCCAGGCTGTCCAGGTGCTCCTGGTTGGTGACGTCCAGCTCCAGGACGGGCGCCTCCTCCGGCAGCCGCTTGGCGATGCGCTCGACCAGGGAGAGCCGGCCGAAGCCGGTGAGCACCACCTTCGCGCCCTCCTGCTGCGCGATCTTGGCCGCGTGGAACGCGAGCGAGGCGTCGGTGATGACGCCGGTGATCAGCAGCCGCTTGCCTTCGAGCAGTCCGGGCAACGGGTTCCTCCAGGTCGTGGGGTCAGCTCGGAAAAACGGGACGTCAGTGGCCGAGGCCGAGGCCGCCGTCCACGGGCAGCACGGCGCCGTTGACGTAGCCGGCGTCGTCGGAGGCCAGGTACCGCACCGCGGCGGCGATCTCCGACGGCTCGGCGTAGCGGCCGGTGGGCACCTGGGCGAGGATCTCCTTCTTGCGGTCCTCGCCCAGCGCGTCGGTCATGTCGGTGCGCACGAAGCCGGGCGCGATGACGTTCGAGGTGATGTTGCGCGAGCCCAGTTCCCGGGCCAGCGACCGCGAGAAGCCGACCAGGCCCGCCTTCGAGGCCGCGTAGTTCGCCTGGCCCGCCGAGCCGGAGAGGCCCACCACCGAAGAGATGAAGATGAACCGGCCCCACTTGCCGCGCAGCATCCCGCGGGACGCGCGCTTGGCCACGCGGAAGGCGCCGGTGAGGTTCGCGTTCACCACGCGTTCGAACTGCTCTTCGGTCATCCGCATCAGCAGCGTGTCGTCGGTCAGCCCGGCGTTCGACACCAGCACCTCGACCGGTCCCTGGTGCTCCTCGACCTGCTTGAACGCGGCGTCGACCTGCTCGGAGTCCGTGACGTCGGCCTCGACGCCGAAGAGCCCTTCGGGCGCGCCGGAGCCGCGGTGGGTGACTGCCACCTGGTGGCCCTGCCCGGCGAGGTCCAGCGCGATCGCCAGACCGATCCCCCGGTTGCCGCCGGTGACCAAGACCGACCGTCCCACTGCGACTCTCCTCTGTTCGATCGAACGTGCCGGCACGAGGCTATCGCCCCGGTCCGCGCGGCTCCGCACCCGCCGCCACCTCAGCCTCCCGCCGTGGCGCGGGTGTCCTAAGGACAGGTAAGGAACCGCGCTTCGACCTTGATGGTTACCCGCCGGTTGGTCACCGTGAGTCGCGACACAGGAGGTCAAAGATGACTACCCGGATCCACGGCGAAGCCGGCCCCGCGAGCGAGCGGCGGGTCGTCGCGAACGTGCTGCGCGGCTCGATCGGCAACCTCGTCGAGTGGTACGACTGGTACGCCTACTCGGCGTTCACCATCTACTTCGCCAAGTCGTTTTTCCCCGGCGGGGACGCGACGGCCCAGTTCCTCAACACCGCGGCGGTGTTCGCCGTGGGCTTTCTCATGCGCCCGCTGGGCGGGTGGATGCTCGGCCGGTTCGCCGACCGGTTCGGCCGCCGCTCGGCGCTGGTGCTGTCGGTGTCGATGATGGCGTTCGGCTCGCTGATGATCGCCGCGACGCCGGGCTACCAGACCATCGGCGTCGCCGCGCCGATCCTTCTGGTGCTCGCGCGGCTGCTGCAAGGGCTGTCCGTCGGCGGTGAGTACTCGACCTCCGCGACCTACCTGTCCGAGGTGGCCACCCCGGGCAAACGCGGCTTCTACTCCAGCTTCCAGTACGTGACGCTCGTCGGCGGGCAGTTGCTCGCGCTCGGCCTGCAGCTGATCCTGCAGAGCGTGCTGACCGAGGCCCAGATGGGCGAGTGGGGCTGGCGCATCGCGTTTGTCGTCGGCGCTATCGCCGCGGTCGTCGTGATGGCCCTGCGACGCGGGATGGACGAGTCCGAGAGCTACCAACGTGTCTCGGCCGAGACGGGCTCGGGCAAGGAAGCCGGCGAGCGCGGCACGTTGCGCGCGCTCGTGAAGTACCCGAAGGAGATCGCGCTCGTCGTCGGCCTGACGCTCGGCGGCACGGTCGCCTTCTACACGTACGCGACGTACACGCAGAAGTTCCTCGAGAACACCGCCGGCATCCCCCGCCGGACGGTGACCGTGATCCTGTTCGCCGCGCTGCTGGTGTTCGCCCTCATCCAGCCGCTCGCCGGACGGCTTTCGGACCGGATCGGACGCCGGAAGCTGCTGATGTTCTTCGGCATCGCGGGCACTGTACTGACGGTGCCGATCATGACCACGATGGCGCACACGAAACAGCCGGTGCTCGCGTTCCTGCTGCTGCTCGGCGCGCTGGTCATCGTCACCGGCTACACCTCGATCAACGCGATCGTGAAGGCCGAGCTGTTCCCGACGAAGATCCGCGCGATCGGCGTCGGCCTGCCCTACGCGCTGACTGTCGCGATCTTCGGCGGCACGGCGGAGCTGATCGCGCAGGCGCTGAAGAAGGCCGGGCACGAGTCGCTGTTCTTCTGGTACGTCGCGGCCTGCATCCTCGTGTCGCTGGTGGTGTACGGGACAATGCGCGAAACGTCGCGTTCGTCCGCCCTCGAACGCGAAGAGGACTGAGGCGGGGGATGGCCGTGCGCGTGCTGCTCGTGGAGGACGACGCCGGGGTCGCGGGCGCGCTCGCCGAGACGCTGCACGCGCACGGCCACGCCGTCACCAGCGTCGGCCGGGGCGCCGACGCGCTGCACCGCCACCACGGCGCCGACCTGCTGCTGCTCGACCTGGGCCTGCCCGATCTGGACGGGCTGGACGTGCTGCGCAAGATCCGGCAGGTCTCGGGCGTGCCCGTCATCGTGCTCACCGCGCGCGGCGACGAGCGGTCCGTGGTCCGCGGGCTGCGCTTCGGCGCCGACGACTTCCTGACGAAGCCCGTCCGCCTGGCCGAGTTGCTGGCCCGGATGGACGCCGTGGTCCGCCGCGCCCGGGCCCGCGCCGCCCCGGCCGAGGAAGCGGTGGTGCGGGTCGAGGACGTCGAGATCGACCTGGGCGGGCGGCAGGTGCTCGTCGCCGGCCGCGACATCGGGCTCACCACCAAGGAGTTCGACGTGCTCGCGGTGCTCGCCGCGCGGGCCGGCACGGCGGTCAGCCGCCAGCAGCTGATGGACGAGGTGTGGGGCGACGCCCACCTGGCCGTGTCCCGTTCGCTGGACGTGCACATGACCCAGGTGCGGGCGAAGCTCGACCGGCCGGGCCTGCTCACCACGATCCGGGGCTTCGGCTACCGGCTCGGCCGGGGCTGAGGCGTGCGCGCCCGGCTGCTGGTCGTGCTGGTGACGCTGGCGCTGCTGGTCGTCGCCGCGTTCGCCGGGCCGCTGCTGTCCTCCACCGCCGAGCAGCGGACGCAAGAGCTGGTGATCTCACGCAGCAGCGACGTCGACCGCTTTGTGGTGCTTGCGCAACAGGCGGTCGATTCGCGGGACCCGGCGGCGCTCGCGGCCGAAGCGGCGCAGTATTCGTCGTTATACAGCGAGGCGGTAGTGGTGGTGGACGCGCGGCGGACGCCGCTGGTGCAGGCGGGCGGGATGTCCGCCACCGAGCCAGCCGTGCACGCGCTGGTCGAGGCGACGATGCGCAACGAGCCGCCGCCCCGGGCCGAGGCGCTGAGCCCCTGGTCGGCCACGCCGGTGCTGTTCGCGCGCCCGGTCGGCACCGGGACGCGGGTCTCGGGTGTGGTCGTGCTGCGGGCTTCGGTGACGGCGGCCGCCGCGGACGTCACGGCCGCGTGGAGCGCGATCGCGGCGGGCGCCTTGCTGGTGGCGGCGTTGTTCGTGCTGCTCGCCGTGCTGCTGGCGCGGTGGATGGTGCGGCCGCTGCTGGAGCTGGAGACCGGCGTGCTCGCCGTCGCGGGCGGGCACCGGGCGCAGGTGCCCGAGCGCTCCGGCCCCCGCGAGCTGCGGACCCTCGCGGCTTCGGTGAACCGGATGTCGGACGCCGTGGTGGAGGCCGCCGGCCAGCAGCACCGGCTCGTGGCCGACACTTCCCACCAGCTGCGCAACCCGATGGCGGCGCTGCGGCTGCGCGTCGACTCCCTCGGCGCCGAGCTGGACGACCGGCACGCCTATCACGCGACCGTCGCCGAAGTGGAGCGCCTGGAGCGGATCCTCGACGGGCTGCTCGCGCTCGCGACCGCGGAGAGCACTGCCACCCGGCTCGCGGCGGGCGGCGCGGACCGGCCCGCCGAGCTCTCCGAAATGGCCGACCTGGCCACCGTGATCGCCGAGCGCGTCGACGCCTGGCGCCCGGCGGCGGACCGGGCGGGCGCCACGCTCGTGCCCTGTGCCGCCCACGCCGAGCCGGTCCTGGTGCACGCGCCGGAAGGCGAGCTGGCGCAGATCCTCGACGTGCTGCTGGACAACGCCGTCCACTACGCCGGCCGCGGCGCCACGATCTCCGCCGGCTGGGAAACCCATGGCAGCACCACCACGCTGGTGGTCACCGACGACGGACCCGGACTGTCCACAACGGACCGTACCCGCGCGACGGAGCGGTTCTGGCGCGCGGGCGGCGAAGGCGCGCCCCGCGGCACCGGGCTGGGCCTGGCCATCGTCCGCGAGCAGACCCGCGCCCGCGGCGGCACGCTGGAGCTGCGGGCCGCCGAGCCGCGCGGGCTGGAAGTCCGGGTCACGCTGCCCGCGGAGGTGACGCCGTGAGCCTCAGCCACAGGACCGCGCTGCCCGGAAACCCGGGCCACTCACGCGACGCCGTGAGCATCACTCGCCGCACCGCGCTGCTCGGTGGACTCGGCCTGGCGCTCGCCGGCTGCGCCACCGGTTACCGGGGCCCGGGGCGGGCCGTGACGATCGCCGCGGGCGAGCCGGGCGGCTTCTACCTCGCGTTCGCCGAAGTGCTGGCGGCCGAGGTGACCCGCGCGGAGCCGTTGCTGCGCTGCACCGCCGTGCCGACGGAGGCGAGCGTCGCCAACGTCGAGCTGGTGCGGGACGGGAAGGCGGACCTCGGCCTGGTGCTCGCGGACGTCGCGCAGTCGGCCCTCGCGGGCGCGGCGCCGTTCCCCTCGCCGGTGCCGCTGCGGGCGCTCGGCCGGGTGTACGAGAACTACCTCCAGCTCGTCGTCCGCGCGGCCGACGGCCTCACCGGCCTGCCGTCGCTGGCCGGACGGCCGGTCTCGCTCGGCGCGAACGGATCCGGCGCGGCGCAGCTGGGCGAACGGGTCTTCGGCGCGGCGGGCGTGCGCGTCGAAGCGCAGCACTTGCAGCTCGCCGACGCCGTCGCGGCGCTGGCCGGTGGGAGCATCGACGCGCTGCTGTGGTCCGGCGGCGTGCCGACCCCCGCGCTCGCCGAGCTGAACCGCCGGACTCCGCTGGCCCTGCTGCCGTTGAACGCCGTCATCCCCCAGCTGCGGGCGGCGCACGGGCCGGTCTACGAGCCGGTCCAGGTGCCGGCCGAGGCGTACCGCGGGGTGGGTGCGCCGGCCACGATCGGCGTGGCGAACCTGCTGGTCTGCTCCCCCGCCCTGCCCGACGACGTCGCCGCCGCGGTGGTGCGGGTGCTCGCCGGCCGGGCGGCGGACCTGGTGCCCGCGCAGGCCGTCGGCGCGCAGTTCCTCGACGTCCGCACGCTGATCGGCACCCAGCCCGTGCCGCTGCAGCCGGGCGCGGCCGAGACCTACCGGGCGCTGCACGGCTGATCCGGGCCTCGCTAGATTGGACGGATGAGCCCCGCCCGCCGTCCCCTCGCCGAGATGCCGCTGCGCGTGCGCTACCACGAGTGCGACGGCCAGGGCATCGTGTTCAACGCGCACTACCTGGCCTATGTGGACATGGCCGCGTTCGAGGTGGAGAAGGCGCTTTTCGGCTCGCACCAGACGTTCCTGGCCACCGGCACCGACATGGTCGTGGCCGAGTCGAACCTGCGCTACCGCGCGCCGTGCCGCTTCGACGACGAGCTGGTGGTCTCGGTGTTCCTCGGCCACCTCGGCACCACGTCGATCGTCTTCGAGTCCGAGATCCGCCGTGACGGCAAGCTGACCACCGAGGCCACCCTCCGCTACGTCTTCATCGACCCCGCGACCCTGCGCAAGTCCCCGCCGCCGCCGGAGGTCCGCGAGGCCTACGCGGCGTACCTGCCCGCCTCCGCCACCTCCTAAGGCCAGCCATGTTCCGCGTGCTCTTCTACCACCCCGAGATCCCGCCGAACACCGGCAACGCGATCCGGCTGGCCGCCAACACCGGCTGCGAGCTGCACCTGGTGGAGCCGCTGGGCTTCACCTTGGAGGACAAGCAGCTCCGCCGTGCGGGCCTCGACTACCACGACCTCGCGCGCGTCCGCGTGCACGCCGACATCGAGGCCGCGTGGCACGCGCTGCTGCCGGCCAAGGTGTACGCCTTCAGCGCGTCGGCCACCCGGCTGCACACCGAAGTGGCGTACGAGCCCGGAGACGTGCTGATGTTCGGCCCGGAGTCCGCCGGCCTGCCCGCCGAGGTCCAGCACGCCCCCGAGGTCACCGACCGCGTGCGGCTGCCGATGCTGCCGACCAGCCGCTCGCTCAACCTCGCCAACACCGCGGCGATCAGCATCTACGAAGCCTGGCGCCAGAACGGTTTCGCGGTGCCCGAAACGCCGTGAAGGCCTCCTGCACCGCGTCGGACGCGGTGCAGGAGGCCTTCACGGAGCACTGGCTTTCCGGGCGCGCTAAGGGATTCTCTGGCCGATCAGCAGCGAAGCCGCCGCGCCGATCATCAGCACCAGCGTGCCGATGACGAGCCACGGCTTGCTCGCGTCGGCGTCCTTCAGCTCGTACCCGATCTGCTCGCCGAGATCGGCGTAGACCTTCTTCAGCTCGTCCGCGCTGGCCGCCTTGTAGAACTGGCCGCCGGAGAGTCGGGCGATCTCGCGCAGGGAATCGTCGTCCACGCGGACGTCCTGGGGCCGGCCCTCGATGTCGACCGAGCCGTGGGTGGTGCCGAACGAGATCGACGAGATCGGCATCTGCGCCTGCTTCGCCGCCTGCGCCGCGGTGTACGCGCCGCGCGGGGCGTACAGGTCCTCGGGCACGGTCTGCTTGCCGTCGCTCATCAGCACGATCCGCGCGGGCGGCGGCCCGTCCGCGCCGCCGACCACGGCGGAGAAGCTCTGGATCGATTGCAGGGCCGCGAAAATCCCCTCACCGGTGGCTGTGGACTGCGCGAGCTTCAGGTCACTGATCGCCTTCACCACACCGGCCCGGTCGGTGGTCGGGTTGACCAGCACCGTCGCCGTGCCCGCGAACGAGATCAGGCCCAGGTTGACGCCCGGGGTCATGTTCTTCGCGAACTGCGTCGCCGCGTCCTGCGCCGCCTTGAGCCGGGTCGGCGCGACGTCGGTGGCCTCCATCGACAGCGAAACGTCGATCACCAGCATCACCGTGGCGCGGTTGCGCGGCACCTTCTGCTCGGCGGTCGGCCCGGCCAGCGCGACGGTGAGCACCAGCATCGACAGCACGATCAGCACCGCGGGCAGGTGCCGGATCCAGCCCTGTGTCTTGGGCGCGACCTTGTCGAGCAGCTCCAGGTTGGCGAACCGCATCACGCGCTTGCGCCGCGCGCGCTGGGCGAGCAGGTACGCCACGGCCACCGCGGCGACCGCGATCAGCAGCAGGAACCACCACGGCGCCGTGAATCCGGTCAAACTCATGCGCCCACCTCGCTGACGCTCCGCGCGGCCTGAGCCGAAAGCGCAGCGCCGAACCGTTCCCTCGCAAGCTCGGTCACGCGACACCCCCCGACCAGCGGCGCTTGCGGGCCACGACGAACCGCACCATGTCGGCGATCCAGTCCTGGTCGGTGCGCAGCACCAGGTGGGCCGCACCGGCGCGGCGCAGGGCGGCCGCGACCTCCTGCCGGTGGGCGTGCGCCGCGGCGCCGAACTCCTTGCGCAGCAAGGCGGAAGCGTGCACTTCGCGCTGTTTCCCTGTCTCCGGGTCGGCCAGTACGACGGTGCCCACGTCGGGCAGGTCGATGTCACGCGGGTCGAGGACCTCGATGGCGATCAGCTCGTGGTGCCCGCCGAGCGCGCGCAGCGGCCGCTGCCAGTCGGTGGGCCCGAGGAAGTCGGACATCACCACGGCCAGCCCACGGCGACGGGGCGGGCGGCGCAGTTGTTCCAGCGCGTCGGCCAGGTCACCGCGCACGCCCTCGGCCGCGCGCGGTGTCTCGGCCAGCCGCCGGATCAGGCCGCGGGCGTGCGCGAGCCCGCCGCGCGCCGGGATCCGGTCGGTGCGCTCGCCGGTCGACACCAGCGCGCCGATCCGGTTGCCGCCCCCGCCGGTCAGGTGCGCGACGGCGGCCGTCGCGCACACCACCAGGTCACGCTTCTCGCACAGGGCGGTGCCGAAGTCGAGGCTCGCCGACAGGTCGGCCACCAGCCACGTCTCCAGCTCGCGGTCGGCCACCGTCTCGCGGATGTGCGGGGTGGTCGTGCGGGCGGTCACCGCCCAGTCCATCCGGCGCACGTCGTCGCCCGGCTGGTAGATCCGCGCCTCGCCCGGCTCCGATCCCGGCCCCGGCACCAGGCCGAGGTGATTGCCCTGCAGCAGGCCGTCGAGCCGGCGGCGCACGTCGAGCTCCAGGGTGCGCAGGCCGGCCTCCAGGCGGTCGCCCCGCAGCACCGGCGGCGCCCAGCCGGGGCGCTCGCGCTGCTCCTTCTTCGCCACCGGCCTACCTGACGGGCGCGCCGGCGGGGACCGGGGTGCCCGGCCCGTTCCCGCCCTGCGGCCGGGCGGAGACCTGCGGCAGCGGCACGGTCTGCAGCACTCGCGTGATGATGTGCTCCACCGGGACGCCGTCGGCCAGCGCGTCGTAGGACAGCACGAGGCGGTGGCGCAGCACGTCCGGCACGACGTCGACGACGTCCTGGGGCAGCACGTAGTCGCGGCCGCGGACCAGCGCCAGCGCGCGGGCGGCGGCGATGATGCCGAGGCTCGCGCGCGGCGAGGCGCCGTAGGACACCCAGCCGGCGACGTCGGCGAGGCCGTGGTCGTTCGGCGTGCGGGTGGTCAGCACCAGCCGCACCACGTAGTCGACCAGCGCGTGGTGCACGAACACCTGCGCGGCGACGCCCTGCAGCCGGACCAGCTCGCCCGGGCTGAGCACCTCGTGCGGCACCGGCGGCGTGACGCCCATCCGGTAGATGATCTCGCGCTCTTCCTCGGCTGTGGGGTACTCGACCAGGATCTTGAACAGGAACCGGTCGCGCTGGGCCTCCGGCAGCGGGTAGACGCCCTCGTTCTCGATCGGGTTCTGCGTGGCCAGCACCAGGAACGGGTCGGGCATCGGGAAGGTCTGGCCGCCGATCGACACGTGCCGCTCGGCCATCACCTCCAGCATCGCCGACTGCACCTTGGCCGGCGCGCGGTTGATCTCGTCGGCGAGCACGAAGTTCGCCACCACCGGGCCGAGCTCGACGTCGAACACCTCGGCGCCCTGGCGGTAGATGCGGGTGCCGAGGATGTCGGCGGGCACCAGGTCGGGGGTGAACTGCACCCGGGAGAACGAGCCGCCGACCACCCGCGCGAAGGTCTCCACGGCCAGCGTCTTGGCG
>DASXYS010000064.1:0-49676 GCA_036502365.1 Amycolatopsis sp. | reverse complement strand
TCAGCCCCGCCGCCGCCAAAGCAGCCGAGTCAGTGTCCGTGCCACCGAAGCCACCGCCGGTTCACGCGGCAGGTGCTTGGCCTCCGGCGCGGATTCCGGCATGACCCGGTACGCCAGGTGGACCACGAAACGCGTCAGGTTCGGGGCGGCCAGCGCGGCCAGTTCGGCGGCGCGGCCCTCCGGCAGGCTCAAGATCTGCGGCCGCTCCTCCAGCGCCTTGACCACCAGCGCCGCCGCGCGTTCGGGGGAGCTGGAGGGCAGGCCGCGGTAGCCGGAAGGGGCGATCATGGGCGTGCGGACCAGTGGCATGCGGACGGAACTGAAGGTGATGCCGTCGGTCAGGGTCTCGCGGCCGGCCGTCAGCCCGAACTCTTCCAGCGCCGCTTTCGATGCCAGGTAAGCCGAAAACCGGGGGGTGTCGGTCTGCAACCCCATCGTGGTCACGTTCACCACGTGCCCGAAACCCCGCTCCGCCATCGACGGCAGCAGGCCCAGGGTCAGCCGCACGGGGCCGAAGTAGTTGACGGCCATCGTGCGCTCGTAGTCGTGGAACCGTTCCGTCGACAGCTGCACCGAGCGGCGGATCGAGCGGCCCGCGTTGTTCACCAGCATGTCGACGGCGCCGTGGTCGGCGAGGACGTCCTTCACCAGCGCGTCGACGGCGTCGCCGTCGGTCAGGTCGCACGGATACGCCGCGGCTTGCCCGCCCGCGGCCGTGATCTCCGCGCGCACCTCCTCCAGTTCGTCCGCGCGCCGCGCCACGAGAAGGACCTTCGCGCCCCGACGCGCGACGGCGAGTGCCGAAGAGCGGCCGATGCCCGAAGACGCCCCCGTGATCAGCACGACGCGTCCTTCAAGCCCCGGCTTACGAGCGCGGTCGGGGTCGAGGTGCGCGCGCCAGTAGCGGTACAACGGCCCGGCGTAGTCCCGTAGCTCGGCCAGCGTGACGCCGCTGCCGTACAGCTCCGAAGTCGTCCGCGCGGTGTCGAACTCGACGGCCATGCTCAGGTGCGGCAGGACTTCCAGCGGAATACCCAGCTCGCTCACCACAGCGCCGCGAGTGGCGCGTCCGCCGGGAATCAGGTCGACGCCCGAGGCCAGGCGCGAGGCCACCGCGCGCAGCGGGCCTGACGGCACCGTCGCCACGATCCGGGGCCCGCCCGCGGCCCGCGCGAACGCGTTGTAGACCTCGCCCAGCTTCTGCGGCCGCGGCGACGCGAGGTGGTACGTGCTGCCCGAAGCCGCTTCGCGGTGCATCAGGTACTCCATCGCTTCCACGACGTAGTCCACCGGCACCAGGTTCGTCGCGCCCAGCTCCGGCGCGGGCATCGGCAGCCGTTGCGGCAGCGCGGCGAGGCGCGAGATGGCGGGGAGGAAGTAGTACGGGCCGTCGATCTTGTCCATCTCGCCGGTGCGCGAATCGCCGACCACGGCGCTGGGCCGGTAAACCCGGAAGGGCACGTCGCGCTGCGCGCGCACCAGCTTCTCGGCCTCGAACTTCGTTGCGTGATAAGGGGAACTGAACGTCTGGCCGAGGTCGAAGTCGGTCTCGGCGAAGCGCCCGGCGTGGTTGCCGGCCACGGCGATCGACGAGACGTGGTGCAGCAGCCCCGCTCGCGCGGCGGCGGCGAAGGCCAGCACGTTGCGGGTGCCGTCGACGTTCGAGGCGCGGTTGGCCTCGTCGCTCGCGGTCAGGTCGTAGACGGCGCCGAGGTGGACAACGTGGTCGATGCCGCCGAACGCCGCCGGGTCGAGGCCCAGCAACGGCTCGGTCAGGTCACCGACGGCGGGCGCCAGCTTTTCGGCACCCGCCCAGCCGCGCGCCAGTTCGGCCAGGCGGTCGCGGGAGGTGTTCCGGACGAGGACGTGCACGGCGGTGGTGTCCTGCCGCCGCAGCAGGCGGGCGACCAGGCGCTTCCCCAGGAAGCCCGTCGCGCCCGTCACGAAGTAGGTCGTCATGGCCGCACCTTCTGTTCGGAGTCTGCGGCGACTCTACCTACTCGCAAGTAGGAACGGTAGTTGTCACTCGGGATGCTGCGCGACGACCACCACGGCGTCGCGCAGGGCGGCCCGCAGCCGTCCGACGTCCAGCGGCCCCAGCACGGCCGCCTCGCCCGGTGGTGCCACGAGCACGATCTTGTCGTCGCTGCTCACGAACACCGTCACGTCCCTCCGCCTGCCCGCCAGATCCCGGCAACCGACCGACCACTCGTCCCGACCCGACACGGTCCTCGCCCTCCGATTCACCTTCGTGGTGGCGCTTGTGCGGAGGTGCGACCGCGGCTTCCGGAGCTGCTTACGCCGGTTCACCCGAATTGCCTACCGACGAGTTTTCCGGACAGCGGCGGGACAGAAAAACTCACACATCCGACGTTAGCCGAGCTTCCGACGCGGGAGCGGCACCGGCCGTCAGGGCACCGCGTGCGGGAAGACGTATCCCGGCGCCGTGAAACCGTTCGGAATGGTGCAGCTGAGCCCGGACACGGTCTCCGGCGGCGGCAACGGCAGCGGCTACTCGGCCGAGATGACCACGATCGAGGGATTCAGCTTCCGGCACATGTCCGGCGTCGGCTGTTACGGCGACCTCGGCAACCTCCAGGTGCTACCGCAGACCGGCCCGCTCGTGCTGGGCCGGGACGAGGCGAAAAGCCCGTACCGCAAGGAAACCGAGACTGCGTATGCCGGTCACACGCCGCTTATTGGTTGTGGTTTTTGACTTGTGGTTTCTACGCCGAGTTCCCGGTCTCGGCGGGCGAGCAGGTGGGGGTGAAGGCGGGCGGCCCCCGGCAGGCGCCGCCGTCACTGACCCGGGCCTGACCTCGTCCGACGGGATGTGGCGGGCGGGCATCCGGAGTAGCGTCCGGGCGGCAGGTCGCGGTCGGCGTTGGAGGTCGTGGTGTCGGAACCCCGGAAGATCGTCATCATCGGAGCGGGGCTGGCCGGTGCGTCGGCCGCCACTGCCTTGCGGGAGCGGGGTTACGGGGGTGACGTGCTGCTGATGGGCGCGGACCCGCACCGGCCGTACGAGCTGCCGCCGCTGTCGAAGGGCGTGCTGCTCGGCAACAGCGACGAACCGGACTGGGTCCACGACGAGGGTTACTACGCCGAGCACGACATCCGGCTCACCTCGGGCGTCACGGCGACGCGGCTGGAGCTGGGCGCGCGGCTCGTGCTCGACAACGTCGGCGGTGAGCACCTGTACGACCGGCTCGTGCTGGCCACCGGCTCACGCCCGCGCCCGCTGCCCGTGCCGGGCGGCGACCTCCCGGGCCTGTACACACTCAGGACGTTGGACGACTCGCTGCGGCTGCGTTCGGCGTTCGCCGATGCCGAGCGGGTGGTGGTGGTCGGCGCGGGCTGGATCGGCACCGAGGCCGCGGCGGCCGCGCGCCACCACGGCGCGGACGTCACGGTGGTGGCGCCGGAACGGCTGCCGCTCGCACACGTGCTCGGCGACGAGGTCGCCGGCGTTTTCCGTGACCTGCACACGGAACACGGTGTGCACTGGCGGCTGGGCGAACAGGTGTCGGAGGTCCTCGGCAACCCGGGCGGCGTGCGCGGCGTGCGGCTGGCGAGCGGCGACGAGCTCGCCGCGGACGTCGTGCTGGTGTCCGTCGGCGCGGCACCGCGGGTGGAACTGGCCCACGCGGCCGGCCTGGAACTGTCCGACGACGGCGGCGTCAGCGTCGACGCGGGCCTGCGCACGGCCGCCCCGGACGTCTACGCCATCGGCGACATCGCCGCGCACTTCCATCCGCGCTACGGCCGCCGCGTCCGTGTCGAGCACTGGGCGACGGCGCGCACCCAGGGCGCCCACGTGGCGGCGAACCTGCTCGGCGAGAACGAGCCGTACCTGGATCTGCCGTATTTCTTTACAGATCAATACGACTTGGGCTGCGAGTACCGCGGTCGGGCCGACCTGGACACCGACCGGCTCGTGGTGCGCGGCGACCTGGCGGCGCGGGACTTCACCGCGTTCTGGGTCGCCCCCGGTGGTGAGGTGAGCGCGGTGATGAACGTCAACCAGTGGGACGACGGCGACGCTCTGCAGGCGCTGGTCGACGGTCGCGCGGTGGTCAGCGACGAGGACCTGAAGTCCGGCAGTCTCGCGGAAATCGGCTAGCCTCGTTCGCCTTCTTCGCCCTGAATGTGTAACGCCGCCCGCGGGCCGTCGATGATCAGGCGACGACTTTGGGGGCGTACGTGGACGATGACCTGCTTGACTCACACCCGGACCTGGTGGATCCGCAGTGGCGCAAGCACGCCCAGGCGGAGGCCCGGCTGGGGGCCAGGAATGACCGTCGGCGGCAGCGCACCAACCGGCCGCGGCGGCGCGCGCAGCCGCGGCGGCGCTGGTGGATCCTCGCCGCAGTGGTGGCGATCCTGGCCGTGACGGGGGCGCTGGTCGTGCTGACCGGTCGCCGGCCCGCGGCCGAGGTGGCCGCGCCGAATCCGACCGGGGTGCCGGTCCTCGCGCCGGTGGACCTGGACCGGCCATACGCGCACACCCCGGCCGAGCGGTGGCCCAAGGGCATGGATGGCGTCAGCTCACCCGCCGCGGCCGTCGTCGGACCGTTCGACGCGGGGGCGGTGGCGGATGCGTACACGCGGGCCAGGCGCGCCATCTTCGCGGGCAGGCTCGATCCCGCCGCGTTGTTCCAGCACGATCCGAGGGGGTTCGCCGCGCTGCTCGCGCCGGACCAGCGGGACCAGCTCATGCCGGTGCTCACCGCGAAGCCGGCGAAGGGCAAAAGCGCCCTTTCCGGCTACCTGACCAGAATCGCCGACGGTTACCACCTGCTCGACGCGGGCCCGCGGACGTTCGGCACGCTGACCGCGCACCCCGGCAATCCGGGTGAGCTGGTGGTGGACGCGAATTACGTGATCGCCTACGCCTTCGACGACGTGCACGCCGCCGGCCTGACCAACCCGGCCGAGATCGTCAGCTTCCTGCGCGTGGACGAGACCTACGTGGTCCGCAGCGGCCCGAGCTTCGCCGCCGCCAGCCGCGGGCTCTGGGTCGAAAACGGCCAGAGCGGCTACTCCTCGGTCGGCTGCGCCGCGGCGGACGAGGGTTTCCTCGCCCCCGGCTACGCCAACCCGCCGGCCGTGTCGCCGGCGGGTGACCACCAGGACGCCCCTGGCTACTACGACCCGAAGTACCCGGTCCCGACCCTCGACGGCTGTCCGCCGAACTGAGGTGCGCGCCCTGATCTCGTTGCCCCGCAACAAACCTCACGCGTCGACAGTCAAAACCCGGCCTTCGCGGTCGAGGTACGTGCGCAGGTTCGGCGGGTCATAGGCCAGCAGTTCCCGGCGTTCGACAACGCTGGAGGCGACTGACTCGTGCGCCGGGTCCGTGACGCCGATGGAACGGGTCACCGAGGGGATCAGGCGGTAGAAACCCTTGCGGGACTGGTACATCGGGCCCAGCGGGTCGGGGACGACGTCCGGGTCGGGGGTCAGGGTGAGGCCGCAGGAGCGGGCCCGGTCGGCCATCCAGCGCATCGGCACGTCGGACAGGCCGTGGTCGGTTTTGCCGCCCCCGCCGACGTCGGCGTGGTACCCCGCGAACCAGACCTGCTCCACGCGCTGCTTGCTGCCGGTCGACGGCGGCAACCAGATCGACGGCACAAACGGCTTGCGGTGCTCGTCGATCGACAGGGCCTGGAACGCCGCGTCCACCTGCGAGCTGAGCGCCGTGTCGTGGAATTCGAAGCGGCGGTTGAACAAGTCGGCCGGCCAGACGCCGGTGAGCGGGATGCCCAGCGAGCCCACGGTGTCCCAGACGCCGATGAAATGGATCCGCGGCTCGCGCGAGTACGTCCGGCGAAACAGCGTCGCCTCGGTTTCGCGCGGGTGGCTTGCGTCGCGGCGGTCGCGGTACAGCGCGTACGCGCGCGGCACGAGGTCGACGTGTTCCGGCCGCAGCAGCCCGGAGTTGCGTACGAGCCCGGCGATGCTGCGCACTGTGTACGCGCCCCGGCTGAAGCCGACGAAGAAGATCTCGTCGTCTTCCTCGTAGGTCCGCACGAGGAAGCGGTACGCATCGCAGACGTCGTCGGACAAGCCGAGCCCGAACGCGCCGCCCAGCAGCTTCCAGCGGACCGTGCCGACTCCGGACTGGTAGTAAACGCGCTGGGGCGTGCCGTCTTCGCCGGTCGGGGGCACGGACAGGGCGAGCCGCGTGACGTTGCTCGGCGCGGCCACCGCCCCGTCCGCCAAGTCGGCCGTGTCCCACGTTCCGTCGCAGCAGATCACGATCCGCTTCGGCATCGCACCTCATTCCCGGAAAGCATCCCGGCTATCAAGGCACGGATCGCGAGGTCATTTCAACGGTTTGGGCAAACTCGCGGCCACCTGTGACGTCGGGCGGGTCAGGGTGAGGAACGCCAGCAGCGCGAGCACGCCGAACCCGGCCATCGTCGCGGCCATCGGCACCGCCGTGCCCGGACCGCCGAGGCCGACCAGCGGCGTCGCGACCCCGCCGATCGCGAACTGCAGCACCCCGAGCAGCGCCGACGCCGAACCGGCCGACCGCGCGTGCTCGGCCAGCGCGAGCGAGCTCGCGTTCGGCATCACCAGCCCGATGCTGGAAACGACCACCAGCAACGGGATCACCAGGCCGATCAGGGGCAGCCCGGCCGTCACCGCGAACAGCACGCCGAGGCCGCCGACCGCTGCCACGGTCAGTCCCGCGGCCAGCAGCGTCCGCTCGGAGAACCGGCCCACCAGGCGGCCGTTGAGCTGGCCGGCGAGCACGATGCCGACGCCGTTGAGGCCGAACACCAGGCTGAACTGCTGCGGGCTGAGGCCGTACACGCCCTGCAGCGCGAAGGAGGAGCCCGAGATGTACGCGAACAGCCCGGCGAACATCAGCCCGGACGCCAGCGCGTAGCCGAGGAAGGCACGGTCCGCGAGCAATCCCGCGTATGTGCGCAGCACCCCGCCCAGCCGCGCGGGCGTGCGGTTCGCGACGGCCAGCGGCTCGGGCATCGCGACCGCGACGACCACCAGCAGCAGCACGCCGAACCCGGTCAGCACCACGAACACCCCGCGCCACGTGGTGAAGTTCAGCAGCTGCCCGCCGAGCACCGGCGCGATGATCGGGGCGAGGCCGTTGACCAGCATCAGCATCGAGAAGAACTTCGTCATCGCCTTGCCGGAGAACAGGTCTCGCACGGTCGCGCGGGAGATCACGATTCCGGCGGCGGCACCCATCGCCTGCACCGCGCGGGCGATGATGAGCAGCGTGATGTCCGGGCTGACGGCCGCGGCCACCGAGCCCACGACGTACAGCGCCAGCCCGATCAGAAGCGGCACGCGCCGTCCGTACGCGTCGGACAGCGGTCCCGCCACCACCTGCCCGACGGCGAGCCCGACGATGAACGCGGTCAGCGTGAGCTGGACCGTCGAATCACTCGCGCCGAGGTCGACGGCGAGGCGGGGCAGCGCGGGCAGGTACATGTCGATGGAGAGCGGCCCGAACGCCGAGAGCCCGCCGAGGATCAACAGGAACCGAAGGGTCCCTTCGCGCCTCGGCATCTTCCGCTCGGCTCTGGTCGTGCGACCGGTTTCGGCCGTAGTACTCATTGCGTGGTCCCCATCCCCAGAGTCGCCAGGCACGCGCGCGGCGCGTGACCCTCGCTCAAACCCGCGGGTGGCTGCCCGCTATTCCGGTTGTGGCCTGGACCACCCCGGATGCCCGGATCCGGGCTGCGCGCCCCGGCTGGAGGGAGCACGATCGTCCCAAGCCGACGTTTAAGTCCGACCTGGGTGATCCGATCAATTTTCAGCCAAATCCGGCCACCCCCTAGATCCGTGGGGCGGCGTGCGCTATACATCGGATGTCTTGATGGAGTGGTGAGAGGGGAACGTCCGTGCAGTTAGTGCGTCTCGGAGCAGCGGGAGATGAGCGTCCGTTCGTCCGTGCCGGTGACGGTGCGCTGTACGACCTCTCCGGGCTGACCGCCGACATCACCGGCGCCTGGCTCGCGGGCGACGGTCCGGCCCGCGCGGCCGCGGCGCTCGACGCCGGCGAACTGCCCGCCGCGGGACCCGAGGCGGCCGGACTGCGGGTCGGCCCGCCGATCGCCGCGCCCGGCAAGATCGTCTGCATCGGCATGAACTACCGGCGTCACGCCGAGGAAACCGGCGCCGCCGTGCCGTCCGAGCCGGTGCTGTTCATGAAGGCCCCCGACGTGATCGTCGGGCCGGACGACGACGTGCTCATCCCCCGCAAGTCCACCAGCACCGACTGGGAGGTGGAGCTCGGCGTGGTGATCGGCAAGCAGGCGCGTTACCTCGACAGCGTCGAAGACGCGCTGGCCCACGTCGCCGGATACGTGCTGTCGAACGACGTTTCCGAGCGCGAGTTCCAGATCCACCGCGGCGGCCAGTGGGACAAGGGCAAGAACTGCGAGACGTTCAACCCGCTCGGCCCGGTGCTGGTGACCGCCGACGAGGTGCCGGATCCGCAGGCCCTCGGCCTGCGCACCTGGGTCAACGGCAAGAAAACCCAGGACTCGACAACGGCCGACATGGTCTTCTCGGTGGCCGAGATCGTGCACTACCTCAGCCAGTTCATGGTGCTGCGCCCCGGCGACCTGATCAACACGGGCACCCCCGAGGGCGTCGCGCTCGGGCAGCCCGAGCCCAAGCCGTACCTGCGCGACGGCGACGTCGTCGAGCTGGAGATCGACGGCCTCGGCCGCCAGCGCCAGACGCTGAGGCAGGCCTGAGATGGCCACGATCGTCGGCATGGAGGTGCTCGACGTCCGGTTCCCCACCTCGCGGGAGCTGGACGGTTCGGACGCGATGAACCCCGACCCCGACTACTCGGCCGCGTACGTCGTGCTGCACACCGACGGCGGGCCGGACGGCTACGGGCTCGCGTTCACCATCGGCCGCGGCAACGACGTGCAGGCCGCCGCCATCCGCGCGCTCGCCCCGCACGTGATCGGCCGCGCCGTGCCCGAGGACGCGCAGGCACTCGGCGACCTTTCCCGCGAGCTGATCGGCGACTCGCAGTTCCGGTGGCTGGGCCCGGAAAAGGGCGTCGCGCACATGGCGATCGGCGCTGTGGTCAACGCGGCGTGGGACCTCGCCGCGCGCCGCGCCGGACTGCCGCTGTGGAAGTTCGCCGCGAGCATGACGCCGGAAGAGCTCGTCTCGCTCGTCGATTTCCGCTACCTGTCCGACGCGCTCACCGAGGCCGAGGCGCTCGAGATCCTGCGCGCCGCCGAACCCGGCCGGGCCGAGCGGATCGCGAAGCTGGAGGCCGAGGGCTACCGCGCGTACAGCACGTCGCCCGGCTGGCTCGGCTATTCCGACGCGAAGCTGGTGCGGCTCGCCGAGCAGGCCGTGGCGGACGGCTTCGAGATGATCAAGCTGAAGGTCGGTGGCGACGTCGCCGACGACGTCCGGCGGCTGAAGCTGGCCCGCGAGACGGTGGGCCCGGACATCCGCGTCGCCGTCGACGCCAACCAGCGCTGGGACGTCGACACGGCCATCGCGTGGATGACCGAGCTGGCGCCGTTCGACCCGTACTGGATCGAGGAACCGACCTCGCCCGACGACGTGCTCGGGCACGCCGCCATCGCGAAGGCGCTCGCGCCGATCAAGGTCGCCACCGGTGAGCACGTGCACAACCGCGTCATGTTCAAGCAGCTCCTGCAGGCCGGCGGCCTCTCGGTGCTCCAGCTCGATGCCGCGCGCGTCGGCGGGGTCAACGAAAATCTCGCGATCCTGTTGCTGGCGGCCAAGTTCGGCGTACCGGTGTGCCCGCACGCCGGCGGCGTCGGGCTCTGCGAGCTGGTGCGGCACCTGTCGATGTTCGACTTCGTGGCCGTGTCCGGCAGCGACACCGACCGCACCATCGAGTGGGTGGATCACCTGCACGAGCACTTCACCGACCCGGCCGTCGTGCGCGGCGGCCGCTACCTCGCCCCGACCGCCCCCGGGTTCTCCGCGCGCATGCACGACGCGACGCTGCGCCGCTTCCGGTTCCCGGACGGTCCAGAGTGGACGGAGACGCCCAGTGAGTGAATTCGAGGGCCTGGTGGCTGCGGTCACCGGGGGTGCCTCGGGGATCGGCCTCGCCACCGCGCAGCTGCTTGCCGCGAAAGGCGCCCGCGTGGCCGTGCTCGACCTCAAGCCCGACGACGTGCCCGAGCCGCTCGCCGGCTTCCGCTGCGACGTCACCTCCGACACCGAGGTGACGTCGGCGATCGACGCCGTGGCCGAGCGTTTCGGCCGGCTCGACGTGCTGGTGAACAACGCGGGCATCGGCGCGCAGGGCGACGTCACGGCCAACAGCGACGACGAGTGGCACCGCGTGTTCGACGTGAACGTGGTCGGCATGGTCCGCCTGACGCGCGCGGCGCTGCCGCACCTGAAGGCCTCGCCCTCGGCGGTCGTCGTGAACACCTGCTCCATCGCCGCGTGGGCCGGTTTGCCTGCGCGCGCACTGTATTCGGCGACGAAGGGCGCGGTGCTGTCGCTGACCCTGGCGATGGCGACCGACCACCTGCCGGACCGGGTGCGGGTCAACTGCGTGTGCCCCGGCACCGCGGACACCCCGTGGGTCGGCCGGCTGCTGGACACCGCGGCCGACCCGGCGGCGGAGCGCGACGCACTCGCAGCGCGTCAGCCGATGGGCCGGCTCGTGACCGCCGGCGAGGTGGCGAACGCGATCGCCTACCTCGCCAGCCCGCTTTCCAGCTCGACCACCGGCACCGCGCTCGCGGTGGACGGCGGCATGTACGGCCTGCGCCCGCGGGGACCCGTGCAGAACTGATCTGCCCACGCTGTCATCAAGGAGGATGCGGTGCGTACGAAGGTGATCCGGCTGGCTGCCGCGGTAGCGGCCTGTGGTTTGGTGCTCGGAGCGTGCGGGTCCACCAAGGACAAACCGGCCGCGTCCGCCGGTGGCGGCGGCGACACGGGCGGCAAGATCGGCGCCACGCTGCCGTTGCTGACCTCGCCGTTCTGGCAGGCCTACAACAACTATGTGCCGCAGATGGCGAAACAGCAGGGCCTCGACGTGCTGCCGACGGTGAACGCCGACAGCGACCCGGCCAAACTGATCACCGACATCGGCACCCTGCTCAACCAGGGCGTCAAGGGCCTGATGGTGACGCCGCTCGACTCGGCCGCGGTCGTGGCCGGGCTCAAGCAGGCCGAGAACAAGAACGTGCCGGTGGTGGCGGTCGACGTCGCGCCCGAGGGCGGCAAGGTCGCCATGGTGGTGCGCGCGGACAACAAGGCCTACGGCACCAAGGCGTGCGACGAGATCGGCAAGCGGGTCAAGAGCGGCAAGGTCGTGCAGGTGATGGGCGACCTCGCCTCGGTCAACGGCCGTGACCGCTCGGCGGCGTTCCGCGACTGCATGAAGCAGAAGTACCCGGGCGTGCAGGTGCTGGAGATCGCGGCCGAGTGGAAGGCGGACAAGGCGTCATCCGGGCTCGACAGCCTGCTCACCGCGAACCCGGACATCAAGGGCGTCTACATGCAGGCGGGCGGGGTCTACCTCGCGCCGACCGAGCAGGCGCTCAAGCGCAAGAACCTGTTCTTCCCGGTCGGCGACCCGCGGCACGTGGTGCTGGTCAGCAACGACGGCATCCCGCAGGAGCTGACCGCGATCCGCAACGGCGAGCTCGACGCCACCGTTTCGCAGCCGGCCGACTCCTACGCCAAGTACGGCCTGTACTGGCTGAAGAAGGCGATGGCGGGCGAGACCTTCAAGCCCGGCCCGACCGACCACGGCAGCACGATCGTCGAGGTCAGCCCCGGCATCCTGGAGGACCAGCTGCCCGCCCCGGTCGTCACCAAGGACAACGTGGACGACAAAGCACTGTGGGGCAACAACCTGTGAGCGCGCCCGCTTCGGAGCCGGCCGTGCCGGTGGTGCACGCCGAGGGCGTCGGGAAACGCTACGGGCCCACGGTGGCGTTGCAGGACGTCAGCCTCACCGTGCACCCCGGTGAGTCCCACGCGCTGGTCGGGCGCAACGGGGCGGGCAAGTCCACGCTCGTGTCGATCCTCACCGGACTGTCCAGGACGGACACCGGCAGCGTCTCGTTCGGCGGCGAGCCGGCGCCCCCGTTGTCCAAACAGGACGATTGGAAGGCGCGGGTGGCGTGCGTCTACCAGCACGCCATGGTGGTGCCGCAGCTGACCGTGGCCGAGAACCTGTTCCTCAACCGGCAGGCCAGGGGCGGGTTCGCCATCGGCTGGTCGAAGCTGCGCCGCCAGGCGCGGGAGCTGCTCGACTCGTGGGAGGTCGGCGTGGACGTCGACACCCCCGCGGGCGAGCTGTCCGTCGAGGACCGGCAGTTCGTCGAGATCGCGCGGGCGCTGAGCTACGGCGCCCGCTTCATCGTGCTCGACGAGCCGACCGCGCAGCTGGACAGCCAGGCCATCGAGCGGCTGTTCGAGCGCATGCGGCAGATGCAGCGGGGCGGCGTGACGTTCCTGTTCATCTCCCACCACCTCCACGAGGTGTACGAGGTGTGCCAGGCCGTCACGGTGCTGCGCGACGCGAAGCACGTGCTGACCGCGCCGGTCACCGAGGTCACCCGGCCGCAGCTGGTCGACGCCATGACCGGCGACCAGGGCGGCCTGTCCGTCCGCGACGCGGCGACGCGCGACCCGCTGGCCGTGGACGCCGCCGAGGTGCTCACGGTGGAGTCCTTGTCCGGTGACGGTTTCCACGACGTCTCGCTCCACCTGCACCGCGGCGAGGTGGTCGGCCTGGCCGGCAGCAACGCGAGCGGCAAGCACCAGGTGGCCGAGACCGTCTACGGGCTGCGCGCGCCTTCGTCCGGCACGGTTTCGGTGGACGGCCGGAAGCTGCCGCCCGGTGACATCCCGGCCGCGCTGCACGCCGGGATCGGTTGTGTGCCAAGGGATCGCCACCACCAGGGGCTGGTGCTGGAGCACTCCATCATGGACAACACCACGCTGTCGGTGCTGGACCGGCTGGGCCGGGCGGGGTTCGCCTCGCCGCGGGCCCGCCACGCGCTCGGCGCCCGCGCGCTGGGCGACTACGACATCGTCGCGGCCGGGCCGGAGCAGCCGGTTTCGGACCTGTCCGGCGGCAACCAGCAGAAGGTCGTGCTGGCCCGCGCGCTCGCCGGCGACCCGCGGGTGGTCGTGCTGATCAACCCGACCGCGGGGGTGGACGTGAAATCGAAGGAGGCCCTGCTCGCGGTCGTCGACCGGGTGCGGGCCGAAGGGAAAGCGGTGCTGATCGTCAGCGACGAGCTGGACGACCTGCGCCTGGCGGACCGCGTGCTGGTGCTGCGCGCGGGCGCCGTCGTCGCCGAACACCCGGCCGGCTGGTCCGACGGAGACCTGGTGGCCGACATCGAAGGAGTCGGGCTCCATGACTGACCTGATGAGCGATCCCCAGACGGCGCTGCCCGCGCCGGCGTCGAAACGCCGGAAGACGCTGTGGCTGCGCGAACTGGCTTTGCTGCCCGCGCTGGTGGTCGTGTTCGTCATCGGCGGGCTGATCAGCGACACGTTCCTCACGTTCGACAACGTGATCAGCATCCTCTCGGCGGCCGCGGCGCTGTCGCTGGTGGTGCTGGGCGAATCGCTGGTGCTGCTGACCGGGAAGTTCGACCTCTCGCTCGAATCCACCATGGGCATCGCGCCGGCGATCGGCGCGATGCTGGTGATCCCGGCGGCTTCGGCCGGCTTCGGCACGCAGTGGCCCGCCGCGCTCGGCCTGATCGCGATCCCGGTGGTCGGCGCGCTGATCGGGTTCGTCAACGGCTTCCTGATCGTGAAGCTCAAGCTCAACGCGTTCATCGTCACGCTGGCGATGCTCACGGTGCTGCGCGGCACGCAGATCGGCTCAACCAACGGCAAAACGCTGTTCGACCAGCTCGACGCGTTCACGGCGCTGGCCACCACCACGCTGGCCGGGCTGCCGATGTCGGTCTGGCTGGCCGCGCTGCTGTTCCTGCTGTTCGGGCTCGGCCTGCGCTACCACCGTGTCGGGCGCTCGCTGTACGCGATCGGCGGCAACCGCGAGGCCGCGCGCGCCGCGGGCATCCGGGTGGACCGGATCTCGTGGGCGGTGTTCATCGTGGCCGGCGTGCTGGCCGCGATCGGCGGGCTCGCCTACACCGGCTACGTCGGGGCGCTCGGCGCCAACCAGGGTGACGGCCTGATCCTCCAGGTCTTCGCCGCGGCGGTGATCGGCGGTGTCTCGCTCGACGGCGGCAAGGGCACGCTGGTCGGCGCGCTCACCGGCGTCCTGCTGCTGCAGTCGGTGGACAGCCTGTTGCGCATCGCCCAGGTTCCGGCGGAGTGGCTGAAGGCGATCTACGGCGGCATCATCCTGGTCGCGCTGATCATCAGCCGTTACGCCGGCGGCAAGCCGCAGACCTGATCGGCCGTGATCATCCGACCTTCGCCGGGCGCCCTCAAGGTCTCCTCACCCGCGTCGAACGCGGGTCAGGAGGCCTTGACGGCACCGGCCGGGAAGTCAGGAGGCCGCGGCGGCGGGTTCCTCGGGCTCGGCTTCGGCTGGGCCTTCAGCGGTGTTCTCGGCCGGGGTCAGCGTGCTGCGCAGCCACTGCTCGACCCCCGCGATGTGCACCGTCGCCCAGGACCGCGCCAGCTCCGGCTCCCGCGCGGCGATGGCCTCGTAGATCGCGGTGTGCTGCTCGCGAGTGCGCGCGACGGCGCCCTCCTGCGTCAGCCCGCGCCAGATCCGCGCCCGCGCGGTGGGGCCGGACAGGCTGTCGAGCAGCGAGCACAGCACGGGGTTGCCGGAGCCGTCGGCGATCTTGCGGTGGAACTGGAGGTCGTTGGCGACCAGCGCCTCGACCGTCGGCGCGTCGGCGAGCTCGTCCAGCAGCGCGCCGAGCTCCGCGATGTCCTCGTCACCCATGTGCAGCGCGGCCAGCGCGGTGGCGGCGGGCTCGAGGATCCGGCGCACCGCGAGGAAGTCGAGCACGGTGTCGTCGCGGTGGAAGTCGACCACGAAGGTCATCGCGTCGAGCAGCAGGTTCGGCTCCAGGCTGGTCACGTAGGTGCCGTCGCCCTGACGCACGTCGAGCACCCTGATCAGGCACAACGCCTTCACGGCCTCGCGCAGGGAGCTGCGCGAGAGCCCCAGCCGCTGGGCGAGCTCCGCCTCCTTCGGCAGCCGGTCGCCCGGCGCGAGCTCTCCCGAGATGATCATGTCCTTGATCTTGTCGATCGCGACATCGGTGACGGGCATCCAGACCGCCCTCCCTACAGAGACCTCGGATGTTTCGGTGTGCTGAGCACAGCGTGCCACGTAACTCGCCAGGAGGTATCGATGACCCACGGCTCGCCCCCACCCAGCGCCCCCAACAGCGCCCCTAACAGCGCCCCCAAAAGAGTGGCCCTGCACACCAGGCTCAAGCCGGGAAGAGAGGCCGAGTACGAGACAGTGCACGCCGTCATCCCGGAAGACCTCGACGCCGCGCTGCGCCGGGCCGGGGTGCGCACGTGGCGGATCTGGCGCGACGGGCTCGACCTGTTCCACTTCGTCGAGGTGGACGATTTCGACGCCATGCGCGCCGCGCTCGCCGACGACCCGGCCGACATCGCCTGGCAGGCCCGGATCAACCTGCTGCTGGACGCGGCCGACGGCGGCGCCGACACTTCATCGGGGCTGCACCAGGTCTGGGAACTGCCGGTCAAGGAGTGAACGTGAAGCTCTCCCCGCTCGGGCTCGGCTGCGCGCAGCTGGGCAACCTCTACCACGCCATCACCGACGAGACGGCCGCCGCGACCGTGAGCCGGGCCTGGGCCGAAGGCATCCGCTACTTCGACACCGCGCCGCACTACGGCCTCGGGCTCTCGGAGCGACGGCTCGGCGCGGCGCTCGCATCGCACCCGCGCGACGAATTCGTGTTGTCCACCAAGGTCGGCCGCGTGCTGGAGCCGAACGCCGCCGCGCCGGGCGAGCGCGACGACCAGGGCTTCGACGTGCCCGCCACCTACCGCCGCCGCTGGGACTTCAGCCGCGACGGCATCCTGCGCTCGATCGAAGACAGCCTGGCCCGGCTCGGCCTCGACCGCATCGACATCGCCTACGTGCACGACCCGGACGAGCACTTCGACGAGGCCGTGGAGGGCGCCTTCCCCGCGCTGCTGGAGCTGCGGGAGCAGGGGGTGGTCCGGGCGATCGGCGCGGGCATGAACCAGGCGCCGATGCTGGCGGAGTTCGTCCGCCGCTTCGATCTCGACCACGTGCTGATGGCCGGCCGCTACACCCTGCTGAACCAGCCGGCGCTCGACGAGCTGCTGCCGCTGTGCCTCGACCGCGGGGTCGGCGTGGTCGCCGGCGGGGTGTTCAACGGCGGCATCCTCGCCACCGCGGAGCCCGGGGAGATCTACGACTACGCGGCCGCGCCCGCGGAGCTGGTCGGCAAGGCCGGCCGGATCGCGGAGATCTGCGCGCGCCACGGAGTCGAGCTGCCGCAGGCCGCGCTCGCCCTGCCCGCCGCGCATCCCGCCGTGGTCTCGGTGGTGGTCGGCGCGCACGGTCCCGAGCAGGTCTCGCTGAATGTCCGGCGGGCGTCGGCACCGGTCCCGGCCGTACTGTGGACCGACCTCGCCGACGCCGGCCTGTTGCGGCCCGACGCCGTCGCCGGCGACCCCGTGACCTCCGGAGGACCGCAGTGATCGACGCGCACCACCACCTCTGGGACCCGGCGCGGCGCGACTACCCGTGGCTGGCGGGCGCGGCACTGGACCCGATCCGCCATCCGTACACAGTGGACGATCTCCGCACGGTGACGCGGGCCGCGGGCGTGCACGCGACGGTGCTCGTCCAGACCGTGCCGGACGAGGGGGAGACCGAGGAGTTCCTGACCACCGCGGCGGCGGAGCCGGTGATCGCCGGGGTCGTCGGCTGGGTGGACCTCACCGCGCCCGACGTCGCCGATCGGCTGGCCCGCCTGGCCTCGCTGGGCCCGCTGGTCGGCATCCGGCACCAGGTCGAGAACGAGGCGGACCCGGATTGGCTGCTGCGCGAGGACGTGGTGCGCGGGCTGACTGCGGTCGGCGCCGCCGGGCTGGTCTACGACCTGCTCGTGGCGCCGGCCCAGGTGCCGGCCGCAGTGAAGGTGTCGGAGCGGCTGCCGGAGCTGAACCTGGTGCTGGACCACGCCGCGAAGCCGCCGATCGCGGCGGGACAGTGGCAGCCGTGGGCGGACGGGATCACGGCGCTCGGCGAGCGGGAGAACGTGCACTGCAAGCTCTCCGGGCTGGTCACGGAGGCGGACTGGGCGCAGTGGCAGGTCGGGCACCTGCGCCGGTACGCGGACCACGTCTTCCGGTCCTTCGGCGCGCGGCGGGTGATGTTCGGGTCCGACTGGCCGGTGTGCGAACTGGCGGCGGCCTACGAAGTGGTGCTCGACGCGGCAGTGTCGCTCACGGGATCGCTCACGGATCCGGAGCGGCTGGAAGTCTTCGAGTACTCGGCGAAGCGCGTGTACGGGCTGTCCTGAACGGGGCCGCCGGGTTTCAGGGGCGACCGGCGCGGTTCAGAGGTCTTGGCCCTGTGCCATCTCGCGCAGCTTGCTCAGCGCGCGGTGCTGGGTGACGCGGACGTTGCCGGGGGAGATGCCGAGCGTCTCGGCGGTTTCGGCGGCGCTGAGGCCGACGATGATCCGCAGCGTGAGGATTTCCTGCTGCACGGGCGCGAGCCGGGTGACCAGCTCGCTGAGGCGGGCGCCGAGGTCGAGGTTCAGCGCGTGGGACTCGGGCTCGTTGCCGGCCAGCGGCCGCTCGGGCAGCTCGGGCACCGGGTCGGAGCGGTCGCGGGCGACGGCGCGGTAGGCGTCGGCGACCTTGTTGGCGGCGATCGCGTGCACCAGGTAGAGGAACGAGCCGCCGCGGTCCTGGTAGTCGGGCAGGGCCTTGAGCACGGCCATGCAGACGTCCTGGGCCACGTCGTCCGCGGACAGGTAGGACAGATCGCGCCCGCCCATCCGAGCCCGGCAGTAGCGGGCGACGACGGGGCGGAGCACGTGCAGCAGGTCGTCGATCGCACGCTGGTCACCACGCCCCGCGGCGCGGACCATCGGGTCGAGGTCTTCCTTGGTGAGCCGTCCGCTCGCCCGGGGCAAGGTCTCGGGGCGGGTATACCCCGGGATCTCGGACTCCGCGGTGCGGGCCGTACTAGGCGGTGCTGTCATGGTCGTCTCCCCGGCAACCCCGCGACCACCGAGGCCGAAAGGTCAACACTCTGTGATGTTGTAATAACGACTTACTCCGTAAGAGAAGAGGAGGCCACGTCTGTTGCGACGCTCCGTAACCCTAAGCGGCAGTAGGGTCGACAGTCCAGATTTCAACTACGAATACCCCGTTAGCAGGAGTGGTCTTGATGTAAACGAGACCAGGCCCACTCCCGGTGCCTGTTTCGGCGCGCGAAATGTGCGGATCCGCGGGGTCTTCTGTCACTGGGAGTGAGGTTGCTGTAGCGCAACAGAGCGTGGCCGCCGGGAATGTAGGCCAGATGGGGGACGGCAGGCCTCGCGGGCCGGGTTCCCGGCGCGGCAGTCAGTTGTGCTGCGCGGCGGCCGGCTCGCGGCGGGCGAAGACCCACCAGCGCAGCAGGGCGAACCGCGCGATGCCGCCGACGAAACTGGCGGCCAGCAGGGTGCCGGTTTCTTCCCAGGCCGTCGGGTCGCTCACCAGCGAGTCGACGACCGCGAGCACGATCGAGCCGTACCCGGCGTAGAAGGCGAACGTCAGCAGGTCCTGCAGATGCCGTTTGCCGGCGTTGCTCTGCCGTCCGGCGAAGGTGACGCGGCGGTGGAACTCGGTATTGCCGACCGTGGTCAGCGCGATCGCCGTCAGATTCGCCCACTGCGAGCCGAATTCGGGGCGCAAAGCCAGGAAGAGGACGGCCTGCAGCCCGGTCGTGATGCCGCCGGCGAGGAGGTACCACGCCGCGTGCCCGCCGAGCTCGTGGTGACGGTGCGGGGCGCCGTCGACTACGTGGTGCCCGGGCGTCCACCTGGTGGTGGTCATACTGGAAACGCTACCTCCGCTTCACAAACTTGTGAACCTGATGAACCCGATGAAGATTTGTGATCCCGGCGACAGCCCGCGCCCTTTCACCGCCGGCCCCGGTTTCAAACGTTTTTGTGACCCGGTCCACGCGGATTCCCGGCTCTTTGCGCTGGTTGGCCGCTCACGCTGCGCCGCCGGACGGCCGCCCTTAGCGTGAGAATTCATCGCATCCCCGACCGCGACGAAGGGAAGGCCGAAAGATGCTGACCGTGACCGAAGCCGCCGCCGAGGCGATCACCGCGCTGACGGCACAACAGGGCGCCGAAGAGAGCGGGCTGCGGTTCGCCCTCCAGAGCATGGAGAACGAAGGCGCGCAGCTGGCCCTCTCCGTGGCCCCCGCACCGGAAGACGGCGACCGCGTGGTGGGCACCGACGGTGGTGCCAAGGTGTTCCTGGAACCCCAGGCCGCCGCCCTCCTGGACGACAAGGTCCTGGACGTCCAGCAGGACGAGACCGGCGACGTCGCCTTCGCAGTGCTTCCCCAGCAGTCCCTTTAACGGGCTACTTGGGGGATTTTCCCGGGATGGTTGTCCACGGCGCTGTTCGGTAGCGCTGCTGTTCAGTAGCACTGCTGCTCGGTTGTGGACAACGCCTCGGCTAGCACTGCGGGCTGGGACACGGCCGTAGCGTTCCGGGTGACGGTCAGCTCCTCGGCGGGGATCCCCGGCCCGCCGGCTGCTCGGCCACCAGGCTCCATCCTCACGCGGCTGTTCCGGGATCGTCGGCAGGCTATCGGTGCGCGGAGATCAGGGACAAACGGGCAGCCGCGGGAGATTCAGCGGCGCCCGGCCCACTCGCGGACCAGCACCCCCGCGCGGGCGCGCAACAACTCGGCCGCGTGTGAGCGGGCGTGGTCGAGCGAAGGCGCGTGGTCGATGAGGGCGCTGCTGCCCACCACACCCAGCCCGGACAGCCGTTCGGCGTCCAGCTGGATCCGGCCGGCCAGCACCATCAGCGGCGCGGCGGCGAGACGGGCCCTGGCCGCGATCCCCGCGGGGGCCTTGCCGGCCAGGCTCTGCTCGTCCAGCGAGCCCTCGCCGGTGATCACCAGGTCCGCGCCGATCAGCGCGGTATCCACCCCGGTCAGCTCGGCGATCAGGTCGAAGCCCGACTCCACGGACGCGCCCAGTCCCGCGATGGCACCCGCCGCGACCCCGCCGCCGGCGCCCGCGCCCGGCAGATTCGAAACGTCGGGAGTGCCCGCGTTCGCCAGTGCCGTTGCCCAGCGTCCGAGCGCGGCGGCCAGCGCGGCGACTTCCTCGGGTCCGGCGCCCTTCTGCGGCCCGAACACCGCCGCGGCCCCGTCCGGGCCGAGCAGCGGGTTCGTCACGTCCGTGGCGACGGCCAGCGGCACCGTCCCCAGCCGGTCGCGCGCCGGATCCAGCTCCACCCTCGCGACGCGGGAAAGCGTGCCGCCGCCCAGCCCGATGGGGGAGTCGAAGGCGTCCCACACCCCTGCGCCGAGCGCCGCCAGCATGCCCGCGCCGCCGTCGGTGCTCGCCGTGCCGCCGACGGTCAGCACGAGCCGTCGGGCGCCGTGCACCAGCGCGTCGGACAGCAGTTCGCCGACACCCCAGGTGTGCGCGGCGAGCGAAGTCTCCCGCGTGGGCGTCACGAATTCGATGCCGCACGCGCGCGCCGACTCGACGTACGCCGTGCCGTCGAGCACCACGTAACGAGCGTCGACCGGCTCGTCCAGCGGGCCCCGCACGGACAGCCGCACGATCCGGCCACCCGCGTTCTCCAGCACTTCGAGCGTGCCCTCGCCGCCGTCGGCGACCGGGCAGGCGGCGATGTCGGCGTCCGGCAACGCGTCGCGCACGCCCAGCGCGATGGCGTCGGCCGCCTCGACCGCCGTCAGGCTGCCCTTGAACTTGTCCGGCGCGATGACAACACGGGTCAAGGCCGTACCTCCGTCAGCGGTTCGTCCCCGGCGAGCACCGAGGTCACGTTCCGCGCGGCTAGCACGGCCATCGCGGTCCTGGTCTCCACGGTCGCCGACCCCAGGTGCGGGGTCAGCACCACGTCCTCACGGCCGAGCAGCCGCGGCTCGACGTCCGGCTCGGCCTCGAACACGTCCAGCGCGGCGCCCGCGATCTCGCCTGCCTCCAGTGCGTCGGCCAGCGCGGACTCGTCGACGACCGGCCCGCGCGTGGTGTTCACCAGGTAGGCGCCGGGTTTCATCGCCCGCAGCGCGCGGGCGTCGATCAGGTGGCGGGTCTCCGGCGTCAGCGGGCAGTGCAGCGAGACGAAGTCCGACCGTCGCAGCAGCTCGTCGAACGACACGAACTCGCCGTCGAAATCCGGTTTGGCCGACCGTCCTGAGTAGACGGTCTGCAGGCCGAACGCGGCCGCCCGGCGTGCCACCGCGCGGCCGATCTGCCCGAGCCCGACGATGCCCAGTGTCTTGCCCTGAAGTCCCGAGCCGAGCAGGAAACCGAGGTGGAACGACCACGGCGTGCGCGCGCGGACCAGCCGCTCGCCTTCGCCGAGCCGCCGCGTGACGGCGAGCAGCAGGCCGAACGCCAGGTCCGCCGTCGCGTCGGTGAGCACCCCCGGGGTGTTGGTGACGGTGACGCCGCGGGCGGCCAGCGCGGCCACGTCCACGTTGTCGTAGCCCACCGCGACGTTCGCGACGACCTTCAGCCCCGGCCCTGCGGCTTCGGCCACCGACCCGTCGATCCGGTCGTGCAGCATCGATACCACCGCCGACGCATCCGCCACGAACTCCCGGAGCTCTTCGGGCGTCAGCGGCCGGTCGGCGTCGGACAGCTTCACGTCGCCCGCTTCGGCGAGCACCTTCAGCGCCTCGTCCGGGATCCAGCGGGTGACGGCGATGGTCGGGCGAGCGGGCATGGGAGCAGCCTAGTGCGCGGTCCTCACCGGGAGCGAGGTTCGCGGCGCAGCCGGATCAGCCGGCTCGCGTAGCCGCTGCCGGTGAAGCCCAGGCCGAGGCCGTGGTTCAGCAGTACCGCGCCGTGGTGGACCTCGCCGGTATCCACATCGCGGAACCGCGCGTCCGGGTCGAGCCCGGCCAGCACCGGCGTGACGACCGGGCGCCCGTAGTCGTGCGGGCGGCGCAGGAACAGGACCACGACGTCGTCGCCCAGCACGTACTGCACGGCGATGAGCGGCGACGCCGCCGGGTCCGCCAGCCGATAGGCGTCGCCGTGCTGCACGATGGGCCGGATCTCCTTGTACAGAGCCACGAACTCGGCCGCCGTCTGCAACTCCGCGGCGCTCCACCGGGTCAGGTCGCCGCCAAGGCCGAGCACTCCGGCCATCGCGACGTGGAACCGGAACTCCAGCGGCGCCGCCCGTCCGGTGAGCGGGTTCGGGCTGTCGGTCACCCAGGCCGCCATCGTGCCCGCGGGCAGCAGCTGGCTGTAGCCGTGCTGGATGGTCACGCGGTCGGCGGCGTCGGTGTTGTCCGAGGCCCAGACCTCGTCGGTGCGCGCGAGGATGCCCAGGTCCGCCCGCCCGCCGCCGCCCGAGCAGGCCTGGATCCGCAACGCCGGGTGCGCGGCCCGCAGCCGGTCGAGCACCCGGTAGACGGCACGGACGTGATCCACCCAGAGCCGTCCGGGATCGTCGTCCCCGGGCCGTCCGGCCTCGGTGAACGCGCGGTTCATGTCCCACTTCAGGTAGTCGACGCCGTGCTCGCCGACCAGCCGGTGCAGCCACTCGTAGGCCCACTCGGCCACCTCCGGTCGGCCGAAGTCGAGCACCAGCTGGTTGCGCAGCGTCGTGCGTTCGCGGTGCGCCATGTTCAGCACCCAGTCCGGGTGCTCGCGGTAGAGATCGCTGTCCGGGTTGACCATCTCGGGCTCGACCCACACGCCGAACCCCATGCCCAGGCGGTGCACCTCGGTCCCGAGCGGGCCGAGCCCGTCCGGGAAGCGCCGCCGGTTCACCGTCCAGTCGCCGAGGCCCGCGGTGTCGCCGGTGCGCGCGCCGAACCAGCCGTCGTCCATCACGAACAGCTCCGCGCCGACCTCCGCGGCGAGCGCGGCGAGCTTCAGCTGGCCCGCCTCGTCGACGTCCCAGCCCGTTGCCTCCCAGGAGTTGTAGACGACCGGGCGCGACTCTCCGGGCTGCGGCTGCACGTGTTCGCGGACGTAGGAGTGCCAGCGACGGCTGGTCCCGCCGAAGCCGTCGGCGGCGTAGAGCCCGGCGAACACCGGCGTTTCCCAGGTCTCGCCCGGATTCAGCCGCCACTGCACGCCCTCGTGGCCGAAGCCGCCGGTCCAGGTGACGCGCCCGGTGTGCGAGCGCTCGACGGTGATCCGCCAGCTGCCACTCCACGCGAGCGCGGTGCTCCAGACCTCGCCGCTCGCCTCCGTGGCGGTGCCGTCGTCGAGCATCAGCCACGGGCTCGCCTGGTGGCTGGAAACCCCGCGCCGGCTGGTCAGCGTGGTCTCCCCGACGGGCAGGTTTTCCCGCAGC
This sequence comes from Amycolatopsis sp., assembly GCA_036502365.1. Classification (GTDB taxonomy): domain Bacteria; phylum Actinomycetota; class Actinomycetes; order Mycobacteriales; family Pseudonocardiaceae; genus Amycolatopsis. Next base: position 26,156 of record DASXYS010000064.1, on the reverse strand, counting down.
AGTCCCGATTCCGCGCTCCACGCGCCGCTGGTGTGCGAGAGCCGGGCCCCGGCACGGTGCGGCATCGTCCACGCCGCCGAGTCCGTGCGCAGCAAGGTGATCGGGTCGTCGTTTCCGGTGTGGCGCAAGCGAAGCCGGCGTTCGATGACGTCCTCCTGCGCGCGGTACCGCAGCTCGGCTTCCAGCGGGTAGTGCCGGTCGCGCAGCCGGACGGCCAGCTCGCCGTCCTCGACCTCGTGACCCGCGTACGTCCACTCCAGCGCCTGCGTGCCGTCGGCGAAGCGAACGCCGAGGCCCGCGACGCCGAAGAACGCGCCGCCGTCCGCGGGCAGCTCCAGCCGCTCGTCGCCCGGCTCGTCGAAACTCGAGTCGATCGGGCTGGGCTGTGCTGCGATCCCGGCGGCCTGCTCCAGCGTGAGCGGAGCGCCCCAGTGCACGTGCCGCGGGCGGTCGGCCTCGTCGAGGCGGAACGCGTACGCGCTGTTCGGGGTGCGGAGCAGCCACAGGCGGTGACCGGCATCGAATTCCACAGACGACATGCCGGAGAGCGTAGGGATGATCAGCTGAAAAATAAATTCTTGACGAAGTTAATTTATCCGCCGTACGGTTCCGCGCATGCCACGCAGTGCACCGGCAAGGGCGCCGATCACGAGTCCCGCCGCGGCCACCGTGTTCACCACGGTGCTGACGCAGGGTCCGGTCAGCCGGGTCGACGTCGCCCGCCGCACGGGTCTCTCCTCGGCCGCGGTCACCAAGGCCGCGCGGCCGTTCATCGAGGCCGGCTACCTGGAGGAGCTGGCCTCGGCCGGCCGCACGGCGCCGGGCGCGGGCCGCCCCGCCAGCCCGCTGGCCATCCGCCCGGACCGCGAGTACTTCATCGGCGTCAAGATCACCGGCGACGACCTGATCGGTGTGGTCACCGACCTGCGGGCGCAGATCCGCGTCGCCCGGCACCACGCGCTGACCGGCCACGAGGTGCCCCACGTCGTGGCCGCACTGACCGACCTGGTGACCGAGCTGCTCGGCAGCCGCGCGCCGGACGGCGCCACGAACTTCCGCGACCGGGCCTACTGCCTCGGCGTCGCCGTCTCCGGCGACGTCGACCGCGACTCGGGCCTGGTCCGCTACTCACCTTTCCTGGGCTGGCGCGACGTGCCGCTGGCCGAGCTGCTCGAGGACGCCACCGGCCTCGCCACCACGCTGGAGAACGACGTCAAGGCGCTCACCGTGGCCGAGCAGTGGTTCGGCGAAGGCGTCGGCGCCTCGTCGTTCGCGCTGGTCACCGTCGGCACCGGGATCGGCAGCGCGCTGGTGCTCGACGGCCGGCTCGTCGGCGGCGCGCACGGGGTGGCCGGCGAGATCGGGCACGTCCCGGTCGCCGCCATGGGACCGGACAGTCCGCTGTGCCACTGCGGCGGCACCGGCTGCGTGGAAGCGATCGCCTCCACCGAGGCGATCGTCGCGAGCGCGCGCCGGGTCGCCGCGGACCCGGCGCTGACCATGGACGACGCCGTCTCGCGGGCGCGCGCCGGGGACGAACCGCTGCGCCGCGTGTTCGCCACCGCGGGCCACGCGATCGGGCTCGGACTCGGTGCGCTGGCCAACCTCTTCGGCCCCGAGCGGATCGTCGTCTCGGGGGAGGGCGTGGCCGCCTACGACCTGTTCGAAGACCAGATCCGCCGCACGTTCGCGGAGCAGGCCTTCGGCAGTGCCGTGCGGTGCGGCCTGGTCATCCGGCCGCTGCCGTTCGAGGAATGGGCACGGGGCGCCGCCGCTGTCGCCGTTCAGAGTCTTTTCGTGTCCGATCGCTTGTGACGCTTGTGAGGAGAAGTGACATGGCCCCATCGCTGTCCCGCCGCAACTTTCTCGTCGGCTCGGTGCTGTTCGCCGGAGGAGCCGCGCTGGCGGCCTGTACTTCCGACCCGCTGAACAAAAACGCCGGAGCCGCGGGCGGAGCCAAGGTCACGCTCAACCAGTGGTACCACGCGTACGGCGAATCGGGCACGCAGCAGGCGGTGCAGCGTTACGCGCAGGAGTTCACCAAGGCCAACCCGGACATCGCGATCAAGGTCAGCTGGATCGCCGGCGACTACGAGACCAAGCTCAACTCCGCCATGCTCACCGCGGACGCGCCCGACCTGTTCGAGATCGGCGACTTCCGTTACCAGAACGTGAAAAACGGGCTCCTCGCGCCGCTCGACGACCTCGTCGACCCGGTGAAGGGCGACTTCTCGAAGGCCTCGCTGGACACCGCGACCGTCGAGGGCAAGATCTACGGCGTCAAGACGATCGACGACGTGATGATGCTGTATTACCGCAAGAGCGTGCTCCAGGCCGCGGGGGTGCAGCCGCCGCAGACCTTCGCCGAACTGCTCGACGCGACGAAGCGGCTGACCAAGGGCAACCAGAAGGGGCTCTACGTCGGCACCGACGGCGTCGGCGAGGCCGCGACGCTGCTGCTGTGGTCCTCCGGCGCCGACTTCTTCGACAGCACCGGCAAAAAGGTCGCGTTCGCCAGCCCCGCGGGGATCGCCGCGATCGCCGGGCTCAAGCAGCTGCACGACAGCGGCGGCCTGCTGCAGGGTTACCCGACGGACTGGTCCGACCCGGGCGCCTTCGCCGACAACGCGACCGCCATGCAGTGGGGCGGCCTGTGGTCGTTGCCCGACATCAAGAAGGCCGTCGGGGACGACTTCGGCGTGGTCCCGTGGCCGGAGTTCGGCGACGCCGGCCGCCAGGTCGCGCGCGTCGGCGGCTGGTACCAGCTGGTCAACGCGAAGAGCAAGAACATCGACGCCGCCAAGAAGTTCGTGAACTGGCTGTGGATCCAGCAGGCCGACCTGCAGAAGGACTGGTCGGTCAAGTACGGCTTCCACATCCCGGCGCGCAAGGAGGTCGCGGCCCAGACCACGGAGTTCTCCAGCGGCCCGGCCAAGGACGCGGTCACGATCTCCCAGCAGAACGGGCTGTCCTACGCGGGCCTGTGGAACAAGGCGTCCACGACGCTGTTCCTGCAGGCGGCCACGAAGATCGCCAACGGCCAGGCCGACCCGGCCGCCGAACTCGGCGACGCGCAGCAGAAGGCTCAGGCCGAAGTCGACAAGCAGCTGGCCTGACATGGCTGTCTCCTCTCCGGCGACCACGGTGCCGCCCCGGCCCCGAGCGTCGGCGGCACCGGTGAAACGGCGCCGCCGCAAGGTGGACTGGCGCGCGGTCGGCGCGTTCACGGTGCTCACGGCGCCGGTGGTGATCGGGCTCGGCGTGTTCAAGTACGTGGCGATCGCGTGGAGCTTCCTGCTGTCGTTCAACGACGCGCGCGGCACGATCTCGCTCGGGCACTGGATCGGCTTCGACAACTACGCGTTCCTGCTCGGCGACTCCGCCTTCCGCGACTCGCTGCTGGTCATCGCGCTGTTCACAGTGTTCATCGTGCCGGTCACGTTCGTCGCCTCGCTCGCGCTGGCGGTGCTCGTCAACGCGATCCGCCGTGGCCGGGCGTTTTTCCGCACGGTGTTCCTGATCCCGGGCGCGGTGTCGTACGTGGTCGCCGCGCTGGTGTGGAAGATGGCGCTGTTCAACGGCCTCCCGTCGGGGGTCGCGAACGTGATCGGCGGGCTGTTCGGCGCCGACCCGGTGCCGTGGCTGTCGGAGACGAGCCCGCCGGTGTACTGGGTCGCGGTGGTGACGCTGCGGCTGTGGCTGCAGGTCGGGCTGTACATGATCCTGTTCCTCGCCGGGCTGCAGGCGATCTCGCCGTCCCTGTACGAGGCGGGTGAGCTGGACGGCACCACGAAGTGGCAGGCCTTCCGCTACATCACGCTGCCGCAGCTGCGGAACACGTCCGTGGCCGTGCTGCTGCTCATCCTGATCGCCGCGTTCCAGGCCTTCGACGAGTTCTACAACCTGTTCGGCACCGGGCTTTCGGGCACGGCGACGGCACCGGTGAAGCCGCCACTGGTCTACCTCTACGACTCGGCATTGGGCGACCAGAACTACGGTGTCGGCTCCGCGGGCGCGTTCGTGCTGACCCTGATCATCGTGGTGATCACGTTGCTGCAAGGGAAGTTCGTGGGCTTCGGGAAGAAGGACTGACATGGCCGTGCTCACCCCCGAAGCGCCACCGGCACCCGTCCGCCCGGCCGGTCCCGGCCGGCGGGGCTGGAGCCGGGCGCCGAAGTACGTGCTGGCCGGCGTGCTGGTGCTGGTCTTCCTGACGCCCTTCTACATCATGGTGCGCAACGCCTTGATGACCCGCCCGCAGGTGTCGTCGCCGGACTGGTCGTGGCTGCCGGACCCGCTGTCCTGGGTCAACTTCCACGACCTTTTCGCGGACCCCTCGGTGCCGATGGGCCACGCGCTGCTGAACTCGCTGGTGATCGCCGTGATCACCGCACCGGTCGGCACGATGTTCGGCTCGATGGCGGGCTACGCGCTGGCGCGGATCGACGTGCCCGGCCGCCGCGCGGTGTTCACCTATGTGCTGGTGACGCTGATGATCCCGCAGTCGGTGACGTTCGTGCCGACGTTCGTCGTGGTCGGCGCCATGGGCGGGGTGAACACGACCTGGGGCATCATCGCGCCCAACCTGTTCAGCGCGTTCACGGTGATCCTGTTCCGCAACTTCTACCTGCGCTTCCCGGCGGAGATCGAAGAGGCGGGCCGCCTCGACGGGCTGGGCTACCTCGGCGTCTACCGCAGGCTGGTCCTGCCCAACTCGGGCAGCATGATCGCGTCGCTGGGCGCACTGATGTTCATCGAGAGCTGGAACTCGTTCCTGTGGCCACTGGTGATCGGGCAGGACCCGTCTTCGTGGACGGCCCAGATCGCGCTGTCCACCTTCCTCACCGCCCAGACGATCAACCTGCCCGCGCTGTTCGCCGGGGCCCTGATGACGATCGCGCCGCTGGTCGCGATGTTCCTGGTGGCGCAACGGTTCATCGTCCGCGGCATCGCGGCCAGCGGCCTGAAGGAGTGATCCCCGGCCGGTGACGGCCGCCGTCCGGTACGGCTCCATCCTTGCTCCCCCTTCTCGTTGCCGGTCCCCGCTCGCCGGGGACCGGTCCTACCCGATCGGACACTCGCCTCGGGCCGTTCCGTCGTGCTATGTTCTCATCAAGAACGGATGTGCGCAATGCGAACAGGCGCTGCGAACAGGTGCATCCGCCACGGTTGCGGAACGGGATGAGGGGACTCGATGGCAAGGGTGCTGTCGCTCGGCGAAGCGGTCGCCGAGCTGGTGCACGACGGGGACACCGTCGCGCTCGAGGGCTTCACGCACCTCATCCCGGTCGCGGCCGGGCACGAGATCATCCGGCAGGGCCGCCGCGGGCTGACCCTCGTGCGGATGACCCCGGACATCGTCTACGACCAGCTGATCGGCGCCGGCTGCGCCAGCAAGCTGATCTTCTCCTGGGGCGGCAACCCGGGAGTCGGCTCGCTGCACCGGTTCCGTGATGCCGTGCAGCACGCCTGGCCGGTGCCGCTGGAGATCGAGGAGCACAGCCACGCGGGCATGGCCAACCGCTACGTCGCGGGCGCGTCCGGGCTGCCGTTCGCCGTGCTGCGCGGCTACACCGGTACCGACCTGCCCGCGCAGACCGACACCATCAAACCGATCACCTGCCCGTTCACCGGCGAGCAGCTGACCGCCGTGCCGGCGCTGAACCCGGACGTCACGATCGTCCACGCGCAGCGGGCCGACCGGGCCGGAAACGTCCAGTTGTGGGGGATCGCGGGCGTGCAGAAGGAAGCGGTGCTGGCGGCGAAGCGCTCACTGGTCACCGTCGAGGAGATCGTCGACGAGCTGGCACCCCGGCCGGGCGCGGTGGTGCTGCCCACCTGGGCCGTCACCGCCGTCGCCGAGGTACCGGGCGGTGCGAAGCCCTCGTATGCCGCGGGTTACTACGAGCGGGACAACGCCGCTTACCAGGCCTGGGACGAGATCGGCCGTGACCGCGGAGCGTTCACGAAGTGGCTGAACGATCTGACGGGGGTCAAGGCGTGAGCGAGTACACCGCGGACGAGATGATGACTGTCGCCGCCGCGCGGGCGCTCGGCGACGGCATGTCGTGCTTCGTGGGCATCGGCCTGCCTAGCACCGCGGCCAACCTCGCGCGCCGCACGCAAGCGCCGGACCTCACGCTGATCTACGAATCCGGCTGCCTCGGCGCCAAGCCCTCCCGGCTGCCGCTGTCGATCGGCGACGGCGAGCTGGCCGACACGGCTGACGCGGTGGTCAGCGTGCCCGAGGTGTTCAACTACTGGCTGCAGCCCGGCCGGATCGACGTCGGCTTCCTCGGCGCCGCGCAGCTGGACAAGTTCGGCAACATCAACACCACGGTGATCGGCTCCGACTATCACGACCCGAAGGTCCGCCTGCCCGGCGCGGGCGGCGCGCCGGAGATCGCGGCCTCCTGCCGTCAGGTGTTCGTGGTGCTGCGGCAGAACCCCCGCGCGTTCGTGGAGAAGGTCGACTTCGTGACGTCCTTCGGGCACGGCCGCGGCAAAGGCGACCGCGAGCGGCTCGGCCTGCGCGGCGCGGGCCCGACCCTCGTCGTCACCGACCTGGGCCTGCTGCGGCCGGATCCGGAGACGGCCGAGCTGACCCTCACCGAGCTGCACCCCGGCGTGCGGCTCGAGCAGGCCGTCTCTTCGACCGGGTGGACACTGAAGGTGGCCGAGGACCTCAAGACCACCCCCGCGCCCACCGAGCACGAACTGACCCTGCTCCGCGAACTGAAGAAGGCCGGCGAATGAGCGACGCTTACGTACTCGACGCGATCCGCACCCCCTTCGGGCGCTACGGCGGCGCCCTGTCCGGGGTGCGGCCCGACGACCTCGCCGCGGGCGTGCTGCGCGCGCTGGGCGAGCGCAACGGGCTCGACCCGTCCACTGTGGACGAAGTGGTGCTCGGCGACGCGAACGGCGCCGGTGAGGACAACCGCAACGTGGCGCGCATGGCCGCCCTGCTCGCGGGCTGGCCGACGTCGGTGCCCGGCGCCACCGTGAACCGGCTGTGCGGCTCCGGGGTCGAGGCGACCATGCAGGCGAGCCGGGCGATCCAGGTCGGTGACGCGTCGCTGGTGGTGGCCGGCGGGGTGGAGTCGATGAGCCGCTCGCCGCTGGTGATGCCCAAGCCGGACAAGGCTTTCCCGGCCGGCAACCAGACCTTGTACAACACCGCGCTCGGCTGGCGGATGGTCAACCCGGCGATGCCGTCGCAGTGGACCGTGTCCCTCGGCGAGTCCACTGAGCTGCTCGCCGAGCGCTACGGGATCAGCCGTGAGGAGCAGGACGCCTTCGCGGCGCGTAGCCACGTGAACGCGGCCCGCGCATGGGACGAGGGCTTCTACGACGATCACGTGGTGCCGGTGGCCGGCGTCGAGCTGACCCGTGACGAGGGCATCCGGCCCGATTCCAGCGCGGCGAAGCTCGCGAAGCTGAAGACGGTGTTCCGCAAGGAAAACGGCACCGTCACGGCGGGCAACGCGTCGCCGCTCAACGATGGCGCGTCGGCGCTGCTGCTCGGCGATTCGGCCGCGGCCGAACGGCTCGGCCGGGCGCCACTGGCGCGGATCGCCGGCCGCGGGGCCGCGGGCGTCGACCCGGACGTGTTCGGCATCGGCCCGGTGCGGGCCGCCGAGATCGCCTTGGCCCGAGCCGGCATCGACTGGGGCGACCTCGCCGCGGTGGAGCTGAACGAGGCGTTCGCCGCGCAGTCGCTGGCGTGTCTGAAGGAGTGGTCGAAGCTCGACCCGGAGATCGTGAACGTCAACGGCGGCGCCATCGCGATCGGCCACCCGCTCGGCGCGTCGGGCGGCCGGATCATCGGCACCCTGGCGCACCAGCTCCGCCGCACCGGCGGCCGGTGGGGACTGGCCGCGATCTGCATCGGGGTCGGACAGGGCCTCGCCATCGTGCTCGAACGCCAGTACTGATCCGGCCGAAAGCAGGCGGATACGGGCTACAGCCGATCTGCTCGGAGAAACCCGTTTCCGCCGTGGCTGCCGTCGGATCAGTACTGAACGACACAGTAAGGCGACCAGGGAGGAAACGTGGCCACACCAACCGGGCTTCGCCTGCCGCGCTACCGGCCGGACCCCGAGGGCACACACCCGCCGATGGACTTCGCGGGCTACCGCTCCACCCAGCTGCGCCACCCGGCCCAGCCGCTGGTGCTGCTGCCGCAGATGCTCACCGAGGTGACCGGACCGCTGCTCGGGCCCGGCCGGCTCGGCGAGCACGACAACGACCTCACCCGTCAGCACTCCGGTGAGCCGCAGGGCCAGCGGATCATCGTCACCGGCCGGCTGCTCGACGGCGACGGACGCCCGATCCGCGACTCGCTCGTCGAGATCTGGCAGGCCAACGCGGGCGGGCGCTACCGGCACACCGGCGACCGCTGGCCGTCACCGCTCGACCCGAACTTCGACGGGCTCGGCCGCGCACTGACCGACGGGGACGGGCGGTACGAATTCACCACCATCAAGCCGGGCGCGTACCCGTGGAAGAACCACGACAACGCGTGGCGGCCCGCGCACATCCACTTTTCGGTGTTCGGGGCGGCCTTCACGCAGCGGCTGGTCACCCAGATGTACTTCCCGGACGACCCGTTGTTCGGCCAGGACCCGATCTTCAACTCGATCCCGGACGAGAAGGCACGGCAGCGCATGATCTCCCGCTTCGACCTCGAGCGCACCGAGGAGCAGTGGGCGCTGGCGTTCCGGTTCGACATCGTGGTCCGCGGGCGCGAGCAGTCCGTGTTCGAAGACGAGGAGGACGAGGACTGATGGGCAAGTTGGGGAGCACGCCCTCGCAGACCGTCGGGCCGTACCTGTCGATCGGGCTGCCGTGGGAGGACGGGCCGTTTGTCGTGCCGGAAGGGACGGAAGGCGCGGTGTGGATCCGCGGCACCGTGTCCGACGGGGAGGGTGCGCCGGTGCCGGATGCGCTGGTCGAAACCTGGCAGGCCGATCCGTCCGGCCGGTTCGATCATCCGGATGACCCCCGCGGCCGCGCCGAGTCAGGGTTCCGCGGCTTCGGCCGCTGCCCGACCGACGAGCGCGGCGAGTACGGGATCCTCACGGTGCTGCCGGGAATCCTGCCGTCCGGGGACGGTGGTGACCAGGCGCGGCACATCGACGTTTCGGTGTTCGCGCGCGGCATGCTGAGCCGCGTCGTCACCCGCATCTACTTCGAGGACCAGGACAACTCGGGTGACGCGGTGCTGGCGAGCGTGCCGGAGGGGCGGCGCGCCACACTGGTCGCGGCCAAAGCCGGGAACGGCTACCGGTTCGACGTGCGGCTGCAGGGCGAAGGCGAGACAGTCTTCTTCGCGGTGTGACCGCTCCGGTGAATGTCCACAATGGAGGTAATGGCGTGTCCGCGGTCCAGGTGCACCGGGTGGTCGAAGGTCCCGTCGACGGTCCGGTGGTGGTGTTCGGCAACTCCGTCGGCAGTGACCACCGGATGTGGGCGCCGCAGGTGGCCCCGCTGGTGGCGCGCGGATTCCGGGTGATCCGGTACGACACCCGCGGTCACGGCGCGTCGCCGGTGCCGCCGGGACCGTACGAGCTGGACGACCTGGGTGCGGACCTGCTGGCGTTGCTGGACGACGCCGGCGCGGAGCGCGCGCACCTGGTCGGCCTTTCGCTCGGCGGGATGACCGGCATGTGGGCGGGCATCCACGCGCCGGAGCGGGTGGCGAGCCTGACACTGTGCTGCACGTCGGCGAAGCTGGGGCCACCGGAGATGTGGGTGGAGCGGGCGGCGAAGGTCCGGGCGGAGGGCACCGGTTCCATCGCCGAGGCGGCCGTCGGGCGGTGGCTCACCCCCGCGTACGCGCAGGCGAACCCGGATGAAGTCGCGTTCCTGCGCGGCATGATCGCGGCCACCCCGAGCGAGGGTTACGCGGCCTGCTGCGGCGTCATCGAGCGGATGGACCTGCTCGGCGGGCTGGCCAAGATCAGCGCCCCGACACTGGTCGTCTCGGGGGCCGAAGACCCGGCGACGCCGCCGGAGCCGCATGGCCGGCTCATCGCCGAGGGGGTGCCGGGCGCGCGGTTCGAGGTGGTCGCGTCGGCGGCCCACCTGGGCAGTTACGAGCAGCCGGCGGAGTTCACCCGGCTGATCCTGGAGCACCTCACCACGGAGGAAGAGTGACCGGCGAGCGTTACGAGGCGGGCATGAGGGTGCGCCGCGAGGTGCTGGGCGACGAGCACGTCGACCGGGCCGTCGCGCGCACCACGGAGTTCAGCCGCCCGTTCCAGGAGTACATCACCGAGGCCGCGTGGGGCTCGGCGTGGACGCGCGAGGGCCTGGACCGGCGCACGCGCAGCTGCATCACGCTGGCCACGCTCACCGCGCTGCACTGTCACGACGAGCTGGCCATGCACGTCCGCGCGGCCGTCCGAAACGGACTGACCGCGGACGAGATCGGCGAGGTGCTGCTGCACACCGGGGTCTACGCGGGGGTGCCGGCGGCGAACACGGCCATCGCGATCGCCCAGCGCACCCTGGCCGAACTGGGCGAGCCGACGGCCCAGCCACCTGGCGACGGATAGGGTTCCGGGCATGGACGAGGGCGAACCGGCCGAGCGCGGCGCACACCACGTGCAGTCGCTGGAGCGCGGGCTGGCGGTGATCAGGGCCTTCAGCGCGGAGGCGCCGCACCCCACGCTCAGCGAGGTCGCGCGGGCCACGGGCCTGACCCGCGCGGCGGCGCGGCGGTTCCTGCTCACCCTCGTCGACCTCGGCTACGTCCGCACGGACGGCAAGTACTTCACGCTCACCGCGCGGGTGCTGGACCTGGGTTACGCGTATCTGTCGAGCATGTCGTTGTCGGAGGTGGCGCAGCCGCACCTGGAGCGGCTCTCGGCGGCGGTGCGGGAGTCCAGTTCGGTGTCGGTGCTGGAGGTCCCGGACATCGTGTACATCGCGCGCGTCGCGGTTTCGCGGATCATGACCGTGAGCATCAACGTGGGCACGCGTTTCCCGGCGTACGCCACGTCGATGGGCCACGTGCTGCTCGCGGACATGAGTTCGGCGGAGCTGGAGGCCTACTTCATCGTCGCGGACCTCGACCGCCTCACCGACCACACCCTCACCGACCGCGCGCTGCTGAAGGCCGAACTCGCGCGGGTCGCCGAGCAGGGCTGGGCGATGGTCGACCAGGAACTGGAGGAGGGCCTGCGCTCGGTCGCCGCCCCCATCCACGGCGGCGACGGCCGAGTCGTCGCCGCGGTGAACCTGTCCACCCACGCCAGCCGCACCACGGCGGAGGCCGTCCGCGCCGACCTCGTCCCACCCCTGCTGGCCACAGCGGCAGCCATTTCGAACGACCTCTCCGCCGCAAGCCCGACCAAGGCCGCCCGTGGCTGACAGTGCCGCCGCCCCCGAACCGCCGGTCCCCGGGCTCGGTGGGCCGCGGGTTGCCGGGTTGCTGCTGGCAGCTGGGGCCGGACGGCGGTTCGGCGGGCCGAAGGCGTTGGCCGTGCTGGATGGTGAGCCGCTGGTTCGCCGGGCGCTGCGCACGCTCACGGAAGCGGGGTGCGCGCCGGTCCGGGTGGTCGTCGGTGCGGCGGCCGGGGAAGTCCGTGCGTTGCTGCCTGGTCCCGCGCTCGCCGTCTACGCCGAAGGCTGGGAGGGCGGCATGGGCGCTTCGCTGCGGGCGGGCCTCACTGCGCTCGGCGACGTCGACGGGCCCGAAGCCGCCCTGGTGCACCTGGTGGACCTGCCGTGGGTGGGTGCCGACGTGATCGCGCGGGTGGCTGCCGGGGCGAGCGAGGACGTCGTCGCTCGCGCCGCGTACGACGGAGTGCCCGGTCACCCCGTGCTGCTGGGCCGCCGGTGGTGGGCCGAGATCGCCGGTTCCGCCCGAGGGGACCGCGGTGCCCGCGACTGGCTGGCCACCCGCGCCGATCTGCGCTTGGTCGAGTGCGGGGACCTGGGCAGTGGCCGGGATGTCGACCACCGCGCCGACCTGGGCGGCGGGCGACCGGCCGAACGGTGATCAGCGCAGCCGTGCCCGAGCGCCCTACCATCGGCACTGTGACGGAGTCTCCGGAAGATCTCGCGGTGGCGCTCGACGCCGTCGGTTACCTCGCCGACGAGGGGCTGGCGACCGCCGGGTTCCTGGCGATGCGGCTGCATCGGCCGTTGTTCTGCGAGGGCGAGCCGGGCACCGGCAAGACGTCGCTGGCGCTGGCGTTGGCGAGTGCGCTCGACCTGCCGCTGGTGCGCTTGCAGTGCCACGAAGGCATCGATGCCGCGCAGGCGCTGTACGAATGGGACTTCCCGCGTCAGCTGCTGCACCTGCGCGCGCTGGAAGCCGCCGAAGGGGGCCGGCTTGATGCCGAGACGGCCGAGCGCTCGCTTTACACCGAGCGGTTCCTGCTGGCCCGGCCGCTGCTGCGCGCACTGACCACCGCCCCCTGCGTCCTGCTCATCGACGAGATCGACCGCGCCGACGACGAGTTCGAGGCCTTCCTCCTCCAGCTCCTGGACGAGTACACCGTCACGATCCCGGAGTACGGCGAGATCCGCGCCGAGGTGCCGCCCGTGGTCGTCCTGACCTCCAACCGCACCCGCGAGGTGCACGACGCCCTCAAACGCCGCTGCCTCTACCACTGGCTGGAGCACCCGGACCTGCCCCGGGAGGTACGGATCCTCCGCCGCCGGATCCCCGGTGTCAGCGAGGCCATGGCCGGGCAGATCGCCGAGGCGGTGCACCGGCTCCGCGCGATGGAACTGCTGAAACCACCGGGAACGGCGGAATCGCTCGACTGGGCGCGGGCCCTGCTCGCCTTGGGGCGCGACGAACTGGACGCGGCGACGGCGGCGCGCACACTCGGCGCGGTGCTGAAGTACAGCGAAGACCTCGACCGGGTCCGCGCGAAACTGGACGCCTTGTTCGCCTGACCGGCCATGAACTCCGGTGAAACCATTGCGCTCCAAGGATTTCCTCGTTCAGCTCAGAGCCCGCCGGTAATTGCGTTGACCCATCGGTCACGGCCGGTCATGCTTGATCCCATCACCCGCTGACCGCGTTTTCCTTGCCGATCACCAGATTCACCAGATTCTTTTTTCCCGCAAGGCTCTGCGCGCCCACCCCCCGCTACCTTGGGTGGTCGCTGCGCGGAGCCGCGGTCCGCGCCGTCGTCTCGGGGGAGGGGCGGCGGCGCGGACCGTCCCAGGCCACTTTCCCCGGGGCACAAATTCCCTCGGGGCACAATGGGGAGATGGACACCGAAACCGCCGGTCCGCTCGCGGGTTACGCCGGGTTCGCGGCGGCCCTGCGTGAAGCCGGGGTGGCCTGCGACGCGCGACGGGTGCAGGCGTACCTCGCGGCCGTCGCCGAGGTGGACATCGCCGCGCCGACCCAGCTGTACTGGGCCGGCCGGCTGACGCTGTGTTCCGACCCGGACGACCTGCCGCGTTACGAGGAGGCCTTCGCCCGCTGGTTCGAGGTGGAGCCGACTCCACGGGGCCGGTCTGCGAACCAGGCGGAGCGACGCGCGCGCATCGCGCCCCTCATCGCGTCCAGCGGCGGTGAGACCGACGGCGGCGAGAGTTCCGACAGCCTGCGCGTCGCCGCCAGCGACCACGAAGTCCTGCGCCACCGTGACCTCGCCGAGCTGACCACGGCCGAGCGCGAGCACCTGCGTGAACTGCTCGCCACCCTGCATCCCGTGCTGCCGCAACGGAAGTCGGCCCGGCGCGTGCCGGCGCACCACGGGCGGCTCGATCCGTCACGCACGTTGCGCGCGATGCTGGCTGACGGCGGCGAGCCCGCCCGGCTCGTCCGCAGCCGCCGGGGAACACGGGCGCGCCGGGTGGTGTTACTCATCGATGTGTCCGGTTCGATGAGCCCCTACGCCGACGCGTTGCTGCGCTTCGCGCACGTGCTCACGCGCGCGAACCCGGCCGGCGTCGAGGTGTTCACGCTGGGCACGCGCATGACGCGGGTGTCCCGGCAGCTGCGCCAGCGCGATCCGGAGCTCGCGATGCTCGCGGCGGGCACGGCGGTGCCGGACTTCGCCGGCGGAACCCGTCTCGGCGAAACGCTGCGCGTGTTCCTCGACCGCTGGGGCCAGCGCGGATTCGCCCGCCGCGCCGTGGTCACGGTCTTCTCCGACGGATGGGAGCGCGGCGACCCCAGCCTGCTCGGGGACCAGCTCGCGAGGCTCCGCCGGCTCGCGCACGCCGTATTCTGGGTGAATCCGCACGCGGGGCGGGAGGGGTACGCTCCGGTCCAGTCCGGCATTGTGGCCGCCCTGCCCCACATCGACCGGCTGCTGGCCGGGCACAGCCTGGCGACGTTGGAACGACTGCTCGGGGAGATAGCCGATGCGTGACGTACTGGACGACGTGTACCGCCGCTGGTCGGCGGGGGAGACGGTCGGACTGGGCACGGTGGTGGCCACGTTCTCGTCCGCGCCGCGCGAGCCCGGCGCGGCAATGGTGGTGGCCCCCGACGGCACGGTGGCCGGCAGTGTGTCCGGCGGCTGCGTCGAGGGCGCGGTGTACGAGCTGGCCCAGGAGGTCGTCGCCGAGCGCAAGCCGGTGCTGCAGCGGTACGGCGTGAGTGACGACGACGCGTTCGCAGTGGGTCTGACCTGCGGCGGGATCATCGACATCTACGTGGAGCACGTGGATCGCGAGTCGATGCCGGAGCTGCCCGAGGTGTTGGCGTCGGTGCGGGCCGGGGAGCCGGTCGCCGTGGTCACGGTCATCGAGCACGAGCGCCAGGGCCTGGTGGGCGAGCGCATGATCGTGTGGCCGGACCGCGTGTCGGGCACGCTCGGCTCTTCGCGCATGGACGACGCCGTGGGCGACGACGCGCGTGGCCTGCTCGCCACCGGCCGCACCGGGACCCTGCACTACGGCCCGGACGGCCAGCGCCGCGGCGAGGGCATGGCCGTGTTCGTCAACTCGTTCGAGCCGCCGCCGCGCCTGCTCGTCTTCGGCGCGATCGACTTCGCCGCGGCGATGGCGCGCATGGGCGCCTACCTCGGCTACCAGGTGACGGTGTGCGACGCGCGGCCGGTGTTCGCCACGAGCAGCCGGTTCCCGGACGCGCACGAGGTGGTCGTCGACTGGCCGCACCGCTACCTCAAGGCCGAGGCCGAGGCCGGGCGCATCGACGCCCGCACGGCCATCACGGTCCTCACCCACGACCCCAAGTTCGACGTGCCGCTGCTGGAGGTCGCGCTGGGCCTGGACGTCGGCTACGTCGGCGCCATGGGCTCCCGCAAAACCCACGACGACCGCTTCGCGCGCCTTCGCGAAGCGGGCATCGGCGAGGCCGCACTGGAACGGCTGTCCTCGCCGATCGGCCTCGACCTCGGCGCCCGCACCCCGGAGGAAACGGCGGTCTCCATCGCGGCGGAGATCATCGCGCTGCGCTGGAGCGGCACCGGCCGGCGGCTGGCCGCCCTGTCGGGACGCATCCACAACTGACCTGTCGCGAGGGGTCCATTCGCGACGAAACCACCTTCACGGGGTCAACCCCTGCCCGGAAACGCTGCCGGCGCGGCGAAAACCGACCTCCGCCTGGGCCAGGCACGATCTGTCCATCAGAGAGCGAAGCGGGATTTTGCCGCTGGGCGGAAAAATCATCCCGAAGCTAAGTCCGCACCTACGGCGGCCCGTCCGGATTTCCCGTGCAGATGCGGAACTGCCCCGCGAACGGGCGACGACAGGGCTTGTCCGCGGGCGAAGGGCGTAGCACGCTCGGCTGTGAGGCCGATCACGGTTGGCCTTGGCCGTTCCCGCACCGGCCCGCCGCCCTCCGGGCCCGGCGGGCATCCGTTCTTGGAGGCCTTTGATGCGCATCACCGTCACCGTCGACGGCACCGAATACACCGATGACGTGGAGCCGCGCACCCTGCTGGTGCACCACCTGCGGGAGCGGGTCGGGAAAGTGGGCACCGTCGTCGGCTGCGACACCAGCAACTGCGGAGCCTGCACCGTCCACCTCGACGGGCAGAGCGTGAAGTCCTGCTCCGTGCTCGCCGTCCAGGCTGACGGGCGCGAGGTCACGACCGTCGAAGGGCTGGCCCGCGACGGGCAGCTCCACCCGGTGCAGCAGGCGTTCCACGACAATCACGCGCTGCAGTGCGGATTCTGCACGCCCGGCATGATCATGCAGTCCATCGACCTGCTGGCCGACAACCCCGATCCGGACGAGAAAGCCGTGCGCGAGGGATTGGAGGGGAACCTCTGCCGCTGCACCGGCTACCAGAACATCGTGCGCGCCGTGCAAGACGCCGCGCGGCAGATGAGCCCCGGTGCCGGGCCCGAGGCCGAGCGGATCAAGCACGTCGGCGTGGGTGGTGAATGATGACCGCCACGATCGAGCCCGAGATCGGAAAGTCCCGTCGCCGCAAGGAAGACGAACGGCTGATCACCGGCCGCACTCGCTGGACGGACAACATCGTGCTGCCCGGCCTGCTCCACCTCGCCGTGCTCCGCAGCCCGCTGGCGCACGCGAAGATCGTCTCCGTCGACACGTCCGCGGCCAAGGGTGAGCCGGGGGTCATCGCCGTCTACACCGGCCGTGACCTCGACCCCGAGAGCGCCATCGGCATGCCGTGCGCGTGGCCGATCACGCCGGACATGAAGGCCCCGCGCCGTCCTGTGCTCGCCGCCGACCAGGTGAACTTCGCCGGTGAGGGCGTCGCCGTGGTCGTCGCGCGCACCGCGGCGGAGGCGCATGACGCGCTCGAGAAGATCGACGTCGAGTACGACGAGCTGCCGGTGATCCTCGACATGGAGGCCGCGCTCGCCGAGGGCTCGCCCCTCGTGCACGAGGAACTGGGCACCAACAAGAACGCGCTCTGGGTCTTCGACTCCGCCGAGGCCGGCACCGGCGGATCGGTGGAAGAGGCGCTGTCGTCGTCGGAGATCGTGCTCAAGCGCCGGTTCCGCCAGCAGCGGCTGGTGCCGGCGTTCATGGAGCCACGCGCGTGTGTGGTCGACCCCACCGGCGCGCAGATCACCATGTGGGCGGCCACGCAGGTGCCGCACATCCTGCGCGTGATGTCGGCGCTCACGCTGGGCATCCCGGAGCACAAGCTGCGCGTGATCGCCCCCGACGTCGGCGGCGGCTTCGGCGGCAAGATCGGCGTGCTGCCCGAAGAGATGATGACGCTGATCATCGCGCAGAAGCTCGGGAAACCGGTGAAGTGGAACGAATCCCGGTCCGAGACGATGGTCGCCGCGCACCACGGCCGGGACCAGATCCAGGACATCACCATCGCCGCGAACGCCGACGGCACCGTCACCGGGCTGAAGGTCGAGCTGCTGGCCGGTCTCGGCGCGTACAACGGCCTGGTCGGGCCGGGGGTGCCGGTCCTCGGCGCGTTCATGTTCAACGCCATCTACAAGATCCCGGCCTACCACTTCGCCTGCACCAACGTGTTCACCACGACCACGCTCACCGACGCCTACCGCGGCGCCGGCCGGCCGGAGGCGACGTTCGCGATCGAGCGGATGATGGACGAGCTCGCCGACGAGCTGGGCCTGGACCCGCTGGAGCTGCGGGAGAAGAACTGGATCAAGCACGAGGAGTTCCCGTTCACCACGGTGGCGGGGCTGACCTACGACTCGGGCAACTACGAGGCCGCGACTGCCAAAGCCAAGGAACTGTTCGGCTACGACAGCCTGCGCCGCGAGCAGGCTTCACGGCGTGAGGCGAACGACCCGGTCCAGCTGGGCATCGGTATCTCGACGTTCACCGAAATGTGCGGCCTGGCGCCGTCGCGGGTGCTCGGCGCGCTGGACTACGCGGCGGGCGGCTGGGAGTACGCGTCGATGCGGGTGCTGCCCACCGGCAAGATCGAGGTGACCACCGGTGCTTCGGCGCACGGCCAGGGGCACGAGACGGCGTGGAGCCAGATCGTCGCCGACCAGCTGGGGGTGCCGTTCGAGGACGTCGAAATCCTGCACGGCGACACGCAGTCCTCACACAAGGGCATGGACACCTACGGCTCGCGTTCGCTGGTGGTCGGCGGCATCGCCGTGGTCAAGGCCGCCGAGAAGGTGATCGCCAAGGCCAAGCCGATCGCCGCGCACCTGCTGGAGTGCTCGGAGGACGACCTCGAGTTCGCCGGCGGCAAGTTCACCGTGAAGGGCACGGATTCCTCGACCACGATCCAGGACGTCGCCTTCACCGTGTTCGCCGCGCACAACCTGCCCGACGGCATCGAGCCCTCGCTCGATTCCGACGCCACGTTCGATCCGGAGAACTTCTCCTATCCGCACGGCACGCACCTGTGCGCGGCCGAGGTGGACACCGAGACCGGCCGGATCAAGCTGCGCTCCTACGTCTGCGTGGACGACGTCGGTGTGGTGGTGAATCCGCTGATCGTGGAGGGCCAGGTGCACGGCGGGCTCGCGCAGGGCATCGCGCAGGCGCTGTTCGAGGAGGCCGTGCACGACGAGAGCGGCACGCTCACCACCGGCACCTTCGCCGATTACCTGCTGCCGTCGGCGGCCGACCTGCCGTCGTTCACCACGGCCCGCACCGAGACGCCGTCGACCACGAACCCGCTGGGCGCCAAGGGAGTCGGCGAGGCCGGCACGATCGCCTCGACGCCCGCGGTGGTCAACGCGGTGATCGACGCGGTGCGCCACCTCGGCGTCGACGAGATCGAGATGCCGATGACCCCGATGCGCGTGTGGTACGCGATCCAGCACGGGACGACCGACGCCGCCGGAGGTGCGCAGTGATCCCCGCCCCGTTCGAATACGTCGCCCCGTCCACAGTGGACGAAGCGGTGCGGGCGCTCGCGGAAGCGGGCGAGGACGCCAAGGTGCTGGCCGGCGGGCAGAGCCTGCTGCCGGTGCTGCGGATGCGGCTGGCCGCGCCGACCACGCTCGTCGACCTCGGGAAGGTGGCGGAGCTGCGCGGCATCCGCGAGGACGGTGACGCGCTGGTGATCGGCGCGATGACCACGCACTACGACGTGCAGCGCGACGCCTTGGTCGCCGAGCACGCGGCGCTGATCAAGGCGGCCACCGACACCGTCGCCGACCCGCAGGTGCGCCACCGCGGCACCTTCGGCGGTGCCATCGCGCACGCCGACCCGGCGGGGGACCTGCTCGCCCCGGTGCTCGCGCTGGACTGCGAGCTGGTGCTCGCGGGCCCGGCCGGGCGGCGGACCGTCGGCGCGGCGGAGTTCTTCCAGGACTACTTCACCACCGCGCTGGCGCCGGACGAGCTGCTCGTGGCGGTCCGCGTACCGAAGCACACCGGCTGGCGGGCGCACTACGAAAAGTTCAACCGGGTGGCGCAGGCGTGGTCGATGGTCGCGGTCGCGGCCACGGTGCGGACCGAGCGCGGCGTGATCGAAGAGGCCAAGGTCGCGCTGACGAACATGGGTGCGACCCCGGTGCGCGCCACCGGCGTCGAGCGGGCGCTGCTCGGCGCCGCGGCCACTGCCGAAACCATCCGGGCCGCCGCGGCCCACGCCGCCGACGGCACCGATCCGGCCGCGGACGGCAACTCCGACGTCGAGTACCGGCAGCACCTCGCGCGGGTGCTGACCGGACGGGCGCTGACGGCCGTGGTGGGTGGTTGACGGGCCGGGCGCTGACGGCCGCCGCGGGCGGTTGACGGACCGGGTGCCGCCCACCGTGGCCGGGGGTTCTCGACGGGCCGGGTGGTGGGTGCTTGATGGGCTGGGTGCCGGCCGTTGCCGGTGGTGACTGTCGTATCCGCCCTGGTGAGGACGCTGCGCGGGCCGTCGTTCCCCTTCTGGTGGTGGCGGTGGTGCGTAAGGTGGCTTCATCGGCCAGTTGCTCCAGAGAGGAGGTCGGCCCGTGCGGCTCGACCACGAATTCACGGTGCCGGCCTCGATCGGTGAGGTCTGGCAGGCGGTCATCGACCCGGAGCGCGTCGCGCCGTGTTTGCCGGGGGCGGCTCTCACCAAGGTCGAGGGCGACTCGTTCACCGGCACGGTGAAGGTCAAGCTGGGGCCGATCTCCTTGCTGTACAAGGGAAGCGGCGAGTTCCTGGAGAAGGACGAGGCGGCTCGCAAGGTGGTCATCAAGGCTTCCGGCAAGGACGCCCGCGGTGGCGGCACCGCGGCCGCGACGGTGACGTTGACCTTGACCGAGACCGACGGCGGCACACACGGCGCCGTCGCCACCGACCTGGCCGTCACGGGCCGCCCGGCCCAGTTCGGCCGCGGCCTGATCTCCGAAGTGAGCGCCAAGATCCTGGACACCTTCGCCGTCAACCTGGCCAAGTCGCTGGACACCGCCGAAGTCCCGGCGGACGTGGCTGACGAGGCGGCCGGCGACGCAGCCGAGCGCGCGGCCGCGGAGATCGCGGAAAAGACCGCCCGGGAGCATCCGGATCAGCTCGCGGATTCGTCGGCCGACCCCAAGTCCCACCTCCGCAGCGTCCCGGCGGGCGGCGCGACCGGTGAAGCGGAAGCCATCGACCTCATGGAGTACGCGGGCCGGTCGGTCGCCAAGCGCCTCATCCCCGTCGCGGTGGCGGCGGCGGTCCTGATCGGCGCCCTGGCGCTGATCCGGGTCCTGCGCCGCCGCTGAGCTGTCCCTCCAACCCCCGTCCATCACCCGAACAGGCCAGATTTGCCCAGTGGCTCTACCCCGAGCAGGGTCAACCGGGCAGATTGACGCGAAAATCGCCCGGGTCGGCGACGCGACGCGGGGCAGGCGGATACTCTGGGCAACCTCGCCGGCCGACTTTTCGCAGTGGGGGCGTCACGATGCAGGGAGCCGTCTCCCAGGGCACGCTTTCGGCGTGGCCTGGCTGGCCGTCCCGCTGGACGATGTGGTCCGTCGCCCGGAAACGCTGGATCGTGTACGCGGTCGGGTGCGAGCTGGTGGCCACGGTGGCGGTCGTCGGCGGGCTGGCGGTCGAGTTCGGCGGGCCGGTGCGGCCGGTGGCGTTCCTGGTACTCGTCGGGCTCGGCATCGCGCAGGCGGAGATGGCGCGGCGGATCGAGCGGGCGCGCCGGTGGATGAGCGGCCAGACGCACATCAACGTCACGTCCGTCTGGTACCTCGCCGGCGCCTTTCTGCTGCCGCCCGCCTGGGTCGCGTTGCTCGCGCTCGTGCTGTACCTGCATCTGTGGCTACGCGTCTGGCGAGGCGTGCGTACGAGGCCTGCGCATCGCTTCGCGGCCAGCACAGCGTGGGCCATGCTTTCCTGCTTCGCGGCTTCTGCCGTGCTCACAGTCGACGGCCTCAACCAGGCCGGTCTTGAAACCTGGCGCGGCGTTTTCGCGCTGGTGCTGGCGGCGGCCGTGTTCGAGCTGGTGAACGTCGCGCTCGTCGCCGTCGGGATCTACCTCTACACGGCCAGCCGCGCGCCCGCGGACCTGATCGGCACCTGGGAGGACAACGCCTTCGAGCTGGCCACCCTGTGCCTCGGCGGGCTGGCCGCGCTCGCGCTCGTCGCGCAGCCGGTGCTGGTGGTCTTCGTGGTCGCCCCGTTGCTGCTGCTGCACCGTTATCTGCTGCTGAAACAGCAGTTGCAGGTCGCCGCCGTCACGGACGAGAAGACCGGCCTGCTGAACACCGCCGGCTGGCACGATCTCGCCACCCGCGAGTACACCCGCGCGCGCCGCCGCGGCCCGGGCAGCGAGTTCGCCGTGCTGATGATCGACCTCGACCACTTCAAGCGCATCAACGACACATACGGCCACTTGACCGGCGACGAGGTGCTGGCCGCCGTCGCTCTGGCGATCGAGGGTTCCGTGCGTACCAGCGACACCGTCGGCCGGTTCGGCGGCGAGGAGTTCGTGGTGCTGCTGCCGGCCACCGGCGACACCCACGTGCTGGGCATCGCGGAACGCGTCCGCGTCGCGGTGGGGGAGCTGGCCGTGGTCGTCTCCGGTTCCGCCCGGGTCGACGGGCTGTCGGTCTCCGTCGGCGTCGCGTGTTACCCGGAGGCCGGCGCCACGCTCGACCAGGTGCTGCGCTCCGCCGACGCCGCGCTGTACCGGGCGAAGGACGCCGGGCGCAACCGCGTGGCCGTGTGAGCCTGGGCTCGAAATACCGGGCCGCCGTTGTTGTTGAACGTTGTATGAGTGCCGATCACGAGCCGGACGTGGTGGTCATCGGGGCCGGGCAGGCCGGCCTCTCGGCCGCCTACCACCTGCGTCGCGCGGGTTTCGCCGACGATTCGGGCTTTGTCGTGCTGGACCACGGAAAGCGCCCGGGCGGAGCGTGGCAGTACCGCTGGCCTTCGCTGGTACTGGGCAAGGTCCACGGCATCTACGACCTGCCTGGCATGGCGTTCGGCACGCCGGACGTCACGCGGCCTGCCAGCGAAGTCGTGTCCGAGTACTTCGGCCGGTTCGAGAAGACGTTCTCCCTGCCCGTGCGCCGCCCCGTCGACGTCACGGCGGTTCGCCGCGAGGGCGACCGGCTGCTGGTCGAGAGCCCGGCGGAGACCTGGGCCGCGCGTGCCGTGATCAGCGCGACGGGCACGTGGGACCGGCCGTTCTGGCCGCACTATCCGGGCCAGGAGACGTTCGCCGGACGGCAGGTGCACACCGCCGACTACACCGGCGCGGAGCAGTTCCGCGGGCGCCGCGTGGTGGTCGTCGGCGGTGGCACATCGGCCGTGCAGCTGCTGATGGAGATCGGCCCGGTCGCCCGGTCGACGACGTGGGTCACGCGCCGTCCGCCGGTCTGGCGCGAGGAGCCGTTCAGCGAGGACTGGGGCCGCGACGCGGTCGCGAAAGTCGAGCGGCGCGTGCGCGAGGGCCTGCCGCCGGAGAGCGTGGTCAGCGTGACCGACCTGGCGGTGACGCCGGAGGTGCGCGCCGCCAGGTCGGCCGGTTTCCTTGACCGCAGGCCGATGTTCGAGCGGCTGGTGCCCGACGGCGTCGTCTGGGCGGACGGCACTTTCGAGCCCGCCGACCTGATCCTCTGGGCGACCGGCTTCCGTGCCGCCCTCGACCACCTTGCGCCGCTGCATCTGCGCACGCCGGGCGGCGGCATCCGGATGGACGGGACCCGCGTGGTCGACGAGCCGCGCCTGCACCTGGTCGGCTACGGCCCGTCGGCCAGCACCGTCGGCGCCAACCGCGCGGGCCGCGCCGCCGTGCACGAGGTGCGGCGGCTGCTCGGGCGTTAGCCGCGGTCCGGAACAGCCCGGCGGCGGTGCCGACCTGATCGGCGGGCGCCTGCATGTACGGCGGCCGACGCCAGGATCAAGCTCGCCGCTGCCGGTGACACTGCGCAGGTAGCCGAAGACCTCGGCGGCGCCGGCAGTACTCGGGGATCAAACGCGGCAGGAAGTGAATTCCCCAGCGGAAGGACACGACCAGGGCATCGCACTTTTCCTTGAGCACGGTGAGGTCCTCGCCTCGAGTTCTTCGGGGTCCCCGCCGGTTTCAAGTCGGCTCCGATCCACCCGTGGATGACTCTGCTACCCTCGTCCGAGCTAACACTTTACAACGTAAAGAGATGGAGTGGGGCATGGTCGAGGCCACGTTGGGCGACGGCAGTGTGCTCGAGATCGAGGTCCACGGCGAGGGTCCGGCGGTGCTGCTCCCGGTGAACCCGCGGCCGGTCGAAGGCGAGCAGGCCGAGGCGATGCGGCAGTGGGGCGCCGACCCGGCGCTCGGCCGCTCGCTGATCGACGGGCTGGCCGGATTCCGCGTGGCCGCCTTCGATTACGAGGGGCACGTCATGGCGCATCCGCGGCCGGACAGTCTCACGCCGGCCGCCGTCGCCGCCGATTTCCTGGCTGTCGCGGACGCGGTGGCGGCACCACGGTTCGTCTACTACGGCTATTCGTGGCTTGCGTTGGCCGGGTTGCAGCTGGCCCTGCGCACCGATCGGCTCGACGGATTGGCCATGGGCGGCTTCCCGCCGCTCGACGGGCCGTACACCGAAATGCTGGCGGTCACGCGGGCCACACGCGCGATGGCCGTCGCCGCGCCGTCCGAAACCCGCCAGAACACAGAAAAGAACACGGAAAAGGGTGACTGGGACTCCGTCGAAGTCACTATGTCGACCGGCCAGACCCGGCAGTTCGTCACGCTGTACGAGGCCCTGCAAGGCTTCGACGACCACGCGGCCCGGCCGGCCTGCCCGCGCCTGTGCTTCGCGGGCTCGGCCGACCGGATCGAGTACGGCGAACGCTGGGGCGGTGTCACGGTCGACATCGTGGGCCCGTTCGAGACCCGGCGCGCCGAGCTGGCCGAGCGCGGCTGGACCACCGAGGTTCTCGACGGGCTCGACCACATGACCGCCATGCAGTCCCAGGCGGTCCTGCCGGTACTGCGGCCCTGGCTCGAACGGCTCTACTGACGCAGGTAGCGCACCTGCCCGGGCTTCGCGGCGTCGAAGTCCGGGCGGCCGGCGAGGTGCTCCGGGACGCCGACCTCCCACCACGCGCCGGCTTCCGTCCAAGCCGAAGGCTGGGTCCGCACCACGACAACCGCGGGACGGCTCTCCGCGACGGCGGCGGCGCGGGCTTTCGCGTACGCGTCGCGGAGGTCGTCCAGTGACGTCGCGGTGAAGACCACGCAGCCCAGCGACTCGGCGTGACGCGCGAAGTCCACGCGTGGCGGCGAAGCGTGCGAAGTGCGGCAGTCGGCGTAGAAGTTGTTGAACGGCTGGCCGCCCTGCCCCTGCTGAAGCCGCGCGATGACCGCGTAGCCGTCGTTGTCGCAGACGACCGCGACGAGCGGGTGGCCCGCGAAGGCGGCCGAGAACAGGTCCGAGTTCAACATCAGGTACGAACCGTCGCCGAGGAGCGTGGTCACCAGACCCTCGGTGTGCGCGATCGCCGCGCCCCACGCGCCGGACAGCTCGTAACCCATGCAGGAGAAGCCGTACTCGACGTCCATGCTCACCTCGCCGGAGCCGCGCCAGCCGCCGATCAGCTCACCGGGCAGGCCGCCCGAAGCGGTCATCACGTAGTCGTGCGGCTCCGACAGGTCGTTCACCACCCCGACGACCTGCGCGTACGACGGCACCGGATCCGCGGCGGACCGCAGCGAGTCGATGTGGGCGTCCCAGCGGGCGCGCTCCTCGGCCGCCCGCGCCGTCCACTGTGGATCGACGCGCCAGCTCTCCAGCTGCGCGCCGAGTTCGGCCAGCCCCGCATCCGCGTCGCCCACGACGGCGAGCGCGCCGTGCTTGACGGCGTCGAACCGGGCCGCGTTCAGCGTGACCAGCCGGACGTCGGGGGAGAACACGGTCCACGACGCCGTGGTGAAGTCCTGCAGCCGGGTCCCGACCGCCAGCACCACGTCGGCCGCGGCGGCCAGGACGTTCGCCGAGGTCGAGCCGGTGATGCCCAGCGGCCCGGCGTGCAGCTCGTGGGTGTGCGGCACCAGCGTCCGGCCCGCCGTGGTCTCCGTGACCGGAATCCCGTGCCGCTGCGCGAAGTCCAGCGCGCGGCGGCCGGCGCCCGAATACCGGACGCCGCCGCCCAGCACCAGCAGCGGGCGGCGGGCCGAGCGCAGGGCGGCGGCCGCTTCGGTCAGCGCGCGGCGGTCCGGGCGCGGGCGCGGCAGCCGGTGCGTGACCGGCTCGAACAGCGCCTCGGGGAAGTCGTAGGTCTCGGCCTGGACGTCCTGCGGCAGCGCCAGCGTGACCGGCCCGGCGTCCGCGGGATCGGTGAGCACCCGTGCGACCTGCGGCAGCGTCGCCAGCAGCTGCTCGGGCCGGGTGATCCGGTCGAAGTAGCGGCTGACCGCGCGGAAGGCGTCGTTGACCGTCGCCGTGCCGTCGTGGAAGGGCTCCACCTGCTGGAGCACCGGGTCCGGCGCGCGGCTGACGAACGTGTCGCCCGGCAGCAGCAGCACCGGCAGCCGGTTCGCGTGCGCGACCCCTGCCGCGGTCACTATGTTCAGCGCGCCCGGCCCGATCGACGACGTCACCACACCGACCTGCCGACGCTGTGTCGCTTTCGCGTAGCCGACCGCCGCGAGTGCCATGCCCTGCTCGGTGTGCCCGCGCCAGACGGGCAACGCCGGCATGCTCTTTCCCGTGGCGGCGTCATGCCACACAGCGTCGCGCTGCTCTTCCAGCGCGGTGCCGAGGCCGAGCACGTTGCCGTGCCCGAAGATCGCGAACACGCCGGGGAACAGCGGGACCTCGCGCCCGTCCAGGGTTTCCGAGCGCTGCGCGAGCAGCCAGCGCACCAGTGCCTG
>DASXYS010000063.1:0-6941 GCA_036502365.1 Amycolatopsis sp. | reverse complement strand
ACCTACGCCCAGTTGCTCCAGCAACCGGTGAACGCTGGACTGGTCGCGCTCGGACTCCCGAAGTTCATGTCGGAAACGCTGGGTGTCGCGTCGGCGTTCGGTGCGAAGAAGCTACTCAGCGCACTCCCGGTCGGGCACTTTACGAAAGCGCTCCGTGCGCTGATTCCGCTTGTCTGCCCCGACTTGGGCGTCTGCCCGGCACGTGTCGATGTCCTCAAGACCTACGCGTCCCCCGTCCTCGCCGGCGAGCTGAAGACACTGGCACAAAGTTGAGCCGGTCAGCTCTTGCGGTGACGCAATCCCGCAGTCAGGGCCACCACCACCGAAGTAGCACCGGCGAGCCAGCCCACCACCCGGGAAAGCTCGACGGCCCTGGTCACGTGGCCCGCGTCCGGATTGCGGCCGACGCCCAGTACCGGGAGTTCGACGACGCCGTGCGGGTAGACCGTGCGGCCACCGACGCGGATTTCCAGCGCACCGGCGAAAGCGGCCTCGACGCGGCCGGCGTTCGGGCTCGGGTGGGCGATCGTGTCGCGGCGCCAGGCTCGCCAGGCGCCGCCCGCGGAGCCGCCGACGACGGGGGCCGCCAGCACCGTCAGGGCCGCCGCGGCGCGGGTCGGGACGAGGTGGATCAGCTCGTCGATCCGCTCGACCGCCCAGTGGTGCCTGCCGGTGCCCCTGGCCGTCTGCCGCAGCACGCTGATCATCCGGGACGCCAGCAGGCCCGGCACCCCCGCGAGCGCGCCCCACAGCAGCGGTGCGACGACCACTTCGGACGTGTTCTCCGCCAGGGTTTCCACGGCCGCACGGGAAAGCCCGATCGTCCCGAGCCCGTCCGCGACGCGGGTGTCCAATTCGGACAGTGTGCCGCGGGCCGGTTCGAGACGGCCTTCTTCGAGGTCCCGCGCCAGCTCGGTGCCCTGCGTGGCAAGCCCCGCGGCGCCGACGACCGCCCATGTGGTCACGGCCGTCGTCGCGGCCTGCACGACCGGCCGTCCCCGTCCGGCCCGTTCGACGACCACCCCGGCGGCCACCGCCGCGGCCGCCACGCCCAAGCCGGCCACCACGGACCGCACTGACGCCGGGGCGACCGGGACCGCCGGTACCGAGGCCAGGCGGCGGAAGGCGGTGACCGGGGGGCGTCGCCGGGGGTTGCCAAGGGCGCCGTCTGCCGCCAGGCCCAGCATCAAGCCGATAGCGCGCGCCGCGCTCACAGAAGCCCCCCGGATTCGTGAAGAGTCGAGTGCGGGCCCGAGATTACCCGGCCACGGCGGCGGCGATCTCGTCGCGTGCCTGGTCGACGATGTCGCGCATCGCGCGCTCCGCCCGGTCGGCCTCGCCCGCGTCGACGGCGTGGGCCACCTCCACATGCCAGGCGACGGCCTCCGGCTGCGGCTCCGCGGGCATCAGGCCGTGCTCGGTGCGGCCCGCCAGCACCTCGGCGACCACCGAAGACAGCTGGGCGAACATCGGATTTCCCGAGGCCGACAGCACCAAGTCGTGGAACGCGACGTCATGGCCGAGGAACGTCGACAGGTCCCGTTCCCGCGCCGTGCGCTCGAGGTGCGCCGCCAGCGCGCGCAGCCGGCCGCGGTCCTCCGGGGTCGCGCGCAGGGCCGCGAACCGCGCGGCGCACGGCTCGACGCCCGACCGCAGCTCGGTCAGCGTCCGCAGGGCGACGGCGCGGCCCGGGCCGTCCAGCTGCCAGCGGATCAGCCGCGGGTCGTAGTGGTTCCACTCGGCCGGTTCGCGCACGATCACGCCGACGCGCCGCCGGCTGCTGGTCAGCCGCATCGTCTCCAGCACGCGCACGACTTCACGGGCGACAGTCCGCGACGCCCCGAAGCGCTCCTGCAGCTCGTCGGAGCGCAGCACCGAACCCGGCGCCAGCTCACCGCCCGCGATCGCCGCGCCCAGCGCGTCGAGGACTTCCTCGTGCCGGTCACTCCCCACTCGATCAACCTAGCCCTCTGATTCGATTAAGTACTACTTCTTCTTGATTAAGTAGTACTTTTGAGTTTGACTGCTCCGGGCACAAAGACGTGGGAGGTGCGGATGACCGTCATCGTGGTGATGGGCGTTTCGGGATCCGGCAAGACGACGGTCGGCACGGCGCTGGCCGAACAGCTGGGCGTCGAGTACGCCGAGGCCGACACCTTCCATCCGCAGGCCAATATCGACAAGATGACCGCGGGTCACCCGCTCACCGACGCCGACCGCGCGCCCTGGCTGGAGTCCATCGCCGAGTGGATCCGGCGGCACCAGGAGACCGGCGGCGTGGTCACGTCGTCCGCACTCAAGCGCCGCTACCGCGACGTCCTGCGGACCGGCGGCCGCGTCTGGTTCCTGCATCTGAACGGCGACCGGGACCTCCTCGCCGAACGGATGAAAACGCGCACGGGCCACTTCATGCCCGTCTCGCTGCTCGACTCCCAGCTCGCGGACCTCGAGCCGCTTCAGCCGGACGAGCCGGGCCGCGTCTTCGACATCGCCGAAAGTCCCACCGACATCATCGCCGCCGCACTGGCCGGTTTCCGGGAGCACGCATGAGGGCTGCTTGCAGGTCCGAATCATCAGCGCCATGCCTGGCCGACGTGGCAATACAGTCGCGGCTCGCCGCGTCCATTGAGGAGGCCGCATGACCACCCTCGCCGCCGGCTGGACCGGCCACGACACCCGCCTGATCGCCGCGACAGTGCTCGCCATCGCCGTGATCGTCATCCTGATCAGCAAGGCGAAGCTGCACCCGCTGCTCGCGCTCACCCTCGGCTCCGGGGTGCTCGGCCTGGTCGCCGGGATGCCGGTCGACAAGCTGCTGGCGAGCTTCGAAAAGGGGGTCGGCAGCACCATCGCGTCGGTGGGCGTGCTGATCGCGTTCGGCGCGATGCTCGGCAAGCTGCTGGCCGATTCCGGCGGCGCCGACCGGATCGTCGACACCGTGCTCGGCCGGGTGCGCGGCCGCGGGCTGCCGTGGGCGATGGCGCTGATAGCCGCGCTGATCGGGCTCCCGATGTTCTTCGAAATCGGCCTGGTGATGCTGATCCCGGTGGTGCTGCTGGTCGCCAAGCGCAGCGGGAAACCCGTGCTGCTGCTGGGAGTTCCGGCGCTGGCCGGGCTGTCGGTACTGCACGGCCTGATCCCGCCGCACCCCGGCCCGCTCGCGGCCGCCGGCTCGCTCGGCGCGAACGTCGGCATCACGCTCGCCCTCGGCCTGCTCGTCGGCCTGCCGACGGTGGTCATCGCGGGCCCGCTGTTCGGCCGGCTGGCCGCGAAGCTCGTGCCCGACGCCACGCCGCCCGAACGGCTCGTGCCCGATTCGGAGCGCAGCGACGCCGAGCACCGGCCGAGCTTCGCCGCGACACTGTCCACTGTGCTCCTTCCCGTGGTGCTCATGCTGGCCAAGGCGCTGGCGGACATCTTGGCGGGCAAGGAAAACGGCGTCCGCCGCGTGCTCGACTTCATCGGCGACCCGCTGGTCGCGCTGCTGCTCGCGGTGCTCGTCGGCATGGTCGTGCTGGGCCGCCCCGCGCGGCTCGACCGGGCCCGGCTGACCTCGATCATCGGCGAGTCGCTCGGCCCGATCGCCGGCATCATGCTGATCGTCGCCGCGGGCGGCGGGTTCAAGCAGACGCTGGTGGACGCCGGCGTCGGCGACGTGATCACCAGCCTCGCCACCGGCGCCCACTTCTCCCCGCTGCTGCTGGGCTGGCTGGTCGCCGTCGCGATTCGGCTGGCCACGGGCTCGGCGACGGTCGCGACGGTGTCCGCCGCCGGCATCGTCGCCCCGCTGGCCGCCACCCTCGACCCGACGCACAACGCCCTGCTGGTGCTCGCCATCGGCGCCGGCTCCCTGTTCTTCTCCCACGTGAATGACGCCGGGTTCTGGCTGGTCAAGGAATACTTCGGCATGTCGGTCGGCCAGACGCTGAAGACCTGGTCGGTGATGGAGACGATCATCTCCGTGGTCGCGATCGGCCTGATCCTCCCGCTCGGCGCTCTGCTCTAGAGCGTGTCTGACCAAGGTGCGGGATGCAGTGGATGACGCTTTTGCCTCGCTCAGTGCGGGAAAGGCGTCATTCGCTGCATCGAAGGCGGCGAGCGTGACCGCGTGGAGCAGCCATTGCCAGACACGGCCTAGCCCGAGCCCACCGGTTGACATGTGACCTTTTGGTCACCTATTCTCGGCTCATGCCGGAGGACGACCTGGTGTTCAAGGCGCTAGCCGACCCCACCCGGCGGTTCCTGCTCGACCTGCTGTTCGCCGAGGACGGGCGGACGCTGGGTGAGCTGGAGTCCGAAGTGGACATGACGCGCTTCGGCGTGATGAAACACCTGAAGCTGCTCGAGGAGGCCGGGCTGGTCACCAGCCGCAAGGAGGGGCGCGAGAAGCGGCACTTCCTGAACGCGGTGCCGATCCGGCAGATCCACGACCGGTGGATCGGCAAGTACACCGCGCGGCACACCGCGGCGCTGCTCGACCTCAAAGCCGAACTGGAGAAGGAGTCACCGGAATGACCGAGACCAAGACCGTGCAGGTCAACCGCGTCTACATCAAGGCGAGCCCGCAGGCGATCTGGGACGCCATCACCAAACCCGAGTGGACGGAGAAGTACGGCTACGGCGGCCTGGCCGACTTCGACCTCACGCCGGGCGGCAAGCACCGCGTCCGCCCGACGCAGGCGTTCATCGACTCCGGGTTCACCGGCGATCTGCTCGACGGCGAGGTCGTCGAGGTCGAGCCGCCGCGCAGACTGGTGATCACCTGGCGGCTGACGATGGACCCGTCGCTGATCGCGGAGCCGTACACCACGCTCACCTACGACATCGAGGAAACCAAGTCGACGGGCACCCGGCTCACCGTCACCCACGACGTCACCGGCGCGCCGAACCACGCCGCGATGGTCGCCGGGGTGCACGAGGACATCGACGCCGGCCCCGGTCAGAACGCGGGCGGTGGCTGGGCCTGGGTCCTCTCGGACCTCAAGTCCCTGCTGGAAACCGGCGAGACCGTCGCGGTCCGCTGACTCCAGGCTCGTGAGTGTTCATGACGGTTAGAACCGGCATGAACACTCACGAGCGGGTCAGGCCCGCTGGGTGGCGGCCTTCAGCGCGGCCTTCGCCGAGGCGGGCGCGCCCAGCGTGTCGAGGCCGAACAAGGCCGCGCCGACAACGGGGTTCACGTCGACCACCCGCACTTGCGCGAGCGGCGCCACCTTGAGGCAGCGTCGCTCGATTTCCGCGATCACCGGCGCGCCGACGCCGGTCAGCACGCCGCCGCCGAGGATCACCTCCGGGGCCGATTCGGTGAGGTCCAGTCGCCGCACGATCACCGCGACCAGCACGCTCACTTCCTCGACGAACCGCGTGACCACCTGCTGCGCCACCTCGTCACCGCCGGCCGCGACCTCGAACAGCAGCGGGCACAGACCGTGGATCGACGCCGAGTCGATTTCGCCGAAGTGCAGGCCCTGCACCACGTCGAGCAGCGTCGGCAGGCCGAAGAAGCCCGCCACCGCGGCCTGTAGTTCCGTCCGGGAACCACGGCCGTCCTCCGCGCGGACGGCCCACCACAGGGCCTCCTCGCCGAGCCGGTAGCCGCCGCCCCAGTCGCCGGAAACCCGGCCCAGCGCGGGAAACCGGTGTACACGGCCGTCCGGGCCGATGCCCGCGGCGTTGATCCCCGCGCCGCAGACCACGGCGATCCCGGTGCCGTCCGAGCTGCCCGCGCGCAGCAGCGCGAGGACGTCGTTGCCGACCTCCAGCGTGGTACTCCACCCGCGGGCGAGGAGCGCTTCGAACAGCGGCTCTTCCTCCCGCGGGAAGTCCAGCCCGGCCAGGTACGCCGAGGTGTGCACGCCGTACGGCCGTTCCGCCGACAGCCCCGCCGAAGTCAGCGCCTCGGCCACCAGCGATTCAAGCGCCGCAACACATCCCGCGACGCCGACGTTCTGCGGCGAGGCGCCGGGGCCGCGCGACTGGGCGAGTACCCCGCCGTCGCGCGACACCAGCAGCACCTCGGTTTTGCTGTTGCCCCCGTCTATCGCGACGACCGCAGTTTCTGATTGCCTCATGCCCATGGCAGGAAGTCGCGGTTGATCGACACCAGCGAGTCGGCCAGCTGATCGGCCTTCGTGTACTGCCCGATCAGCGGGTGGGCCAGCAGCGCGTCGGCCACCCGTTCGCGACCGCCCTTGACCGCGGCTTCCAGCGCGAGGTGCTCGTACGCCGTCACGGCCGCGATCAGCCCGGAGAACCGCGGCTCGACGGGCTTCTGCGGGATCGCCACCGCCCCACTGGAGTCCACAGTGGAGGACACCTCGATCACCGCGTCGTCCGGCAGGAAGCCGAACGTGCCGTTGTTGGGCACGTTCACCACGTGCTCCTCCGCCGGCCCGCCCGCGGTCAGCGCGTGCACGAGCTGCACCGCCGCCTCCGAGTAGTACGCGCCGCCGCGCTTCTCCAGCGAATCCGGCTTCGTCACCTGCTCCGGGTCGAGGTAGAGCTTCAGCAGTTCCTCCTCCACGTCGCTGACCACCTCGGCGCGCGGGCGCTCCTTGACCTGCTTGGCCACCTGCTCGTCGTGGGCGTAGTAGTACTTGAGGTAGTACGACGGCACGGCGTTCATCCGCCGCATCCACTCGACCGGCGCCGTGACCTCCTCGCCGAGGAACTCCGCGTGCTCGGCCAGCAGCTCCGGCAGCCGGTCGACGCCGTCGACGAAAACGCCGCGCTCCCAGCTCAGATGGTTCAGTCCGGTGTGGACGAGCTTGACGTCCCCGGTGCCGGCGCCGAGCAGCTTCCCGAACTTCCGCTGCAGGTTGATCGCGACGTTGCACAGGCCGACCGCGCGGTGCCCCTCCTGCAGCAGCGCCCGCGTGACGATGCCGACCGGGTTGGTGAAGTTGACGATCCAGGTGTCGTCGCCCGCCACCTTGCGCACG
>DASXYS010000062.1:0-5983 GCA_036502365.1 Amycolatopsis sp. | reverse complement strand
GAGTCCGGCCCGCCAGTGGGCGGCGGCGGTGGGGCCGGGCCGTCGGGAAGTGCCTGGCAGAGCGCCTCTGACCGACGACGGAGAGCCACGATCGGGGGAAGTTCGGGCACCGGCCAGGGCGTCGTGACCTCGTTGATGCCGGACCTCCGGCACAGGGTCCGGGCGACGCGCTAGCGTTGAGGTGGGAGGGGCCAGTGATGCGACGACCCGGACGTCCGAGAGGAGGACTGCCATGACCGAGCTGCCTGCCGGAGCGGGAAAGAAGCCCCTCAGCCGCGTGGCGGTGACTCGGCGGAGCGTGGTCGCGGCGATCTTCGTCGGCGCGGTGGTGACGTACGCGGTCGTCGAGGGGCAGACCTTCACCGAGGCGTTGCGGGGAGTGGCCGAGGCCTCGCCGCAGTGGCTGCTGATCGGCCTGGCCGCCACGATGGGTTCGATGGTCGCGTTCGCGGTGATGCGGGCGCTGACCCTGGCCGCGGCCGGCTCGCGGGTGTCCGTCCTGCGCAACGTCGCGATCAGCTACGGCGCCGGCGCGGTCCACGCCACGCTCCCGGCCGGCGCGGTCTTCTCCACCACCTACGCCTTCCGGTCCCTGCGCAAACAGGGCGCCTCGTCCTCGGCCATCACCTGGTCCCTGACCATCACCGGGCTGCTGTCGGCGCTCACCCTGGGCGCGGTGGGACTGGTCGGCGTCGTGTTGAGCGGCGGGGCACTGGGCTCGGCGCCCGGCCTCGCGGTGAAGGTGCTGGCGTCCGTCGCGGTGTTCGCGCTGGTGGTCCGGCTGGTCCGGAAGCCGCAGCCGCTGGTGTGGCTGGGACACCGGGTGCTGGCCTGGTACTACCGGATCCGGCGCCGTCCGGCCGGGGCTGGCCACGCCCGGCTCGACTCGATCGTCGAGGACCTCTACATCATCCGGCCGGCGGGCTACCACTGGATCGGCGCGCTGCTGCTGGCCATCGTCAACTGGGTGCTCGACCTGGCCTGCCTCGCGGCGTGCTGCGCCGCCGTGGGCATGCACGTCGGGCTGCCGGTGCTCCTGCTCACCTACACCGCCGGAATGGCCGCGGGCAGCCTGCTGCCGGTGCCGTCCGGGCTCGGCGCGGTGGAGGCCGCGATGGCCCTTTCGCTGACGGTCTCGGGTGGAGCGGGTTCGGCACTGGCGAGCGTCCTGCTGTACCGCGTGCTCTCCACCGGCAGCGTTGTGCTGATCGGCTGGATCGTGGTGGCCACCCAGCACTTCCGGCCGCGCCGCCGGTTCGGCCGCGAGGTGGCGCTCGAAGACCAGCCTGACCGCCACCTCGCCGACGTCTGAGCGGACGCCCCGGTCCGAGGCGCGTCCGCGCGGTCAGTTCGAGCGCGGCGATCGTCCATTCGCGACAGAAGCCCGGTAGGGCCGGAAGAACTCGCGCAGCTCCGCGGCGTAGGCCTCGGGCTCCTCGAACGGCGCGAAGTGCCCGCCGCGGGGATGTTCGGTGACCCGCTGGACGTTCGCGATGCGGTCCAGCCAGGTGCGCGGCGGGAAGGCGATGTCGCCGGGGAACCGCGAGAAGCCGGAGGGCACTTCGACGCGGCAGGCGTGCTGCTCGGGCGGGATCGCGGCGTTCGCGTGGTACATGCGCATGGACGAGCCGATGGTGCCGGTCAGCCAGTAGAGCGTGACGTTCGTGAGGATCTCGTCCCGGGTGAAGCTGCTCTCGACGTCGCCGTCGCAGTCGCAGTCGCTCCACGACCGGAGCTTCTCCACGATCCACGCGGCGAGCCCGGCGGGGGAGTCGTTGAGGCCGGTCGCGGTGGTCTGGGGTTTGGTGCGGTGCATGGCGGCGTACGCGCCTTCGTCCCGGCCCCAGACGGCGGTGCCGGCGAGCCAGTCGCGTTCTTCGGGCGTGAGGTCGGCGGGGTCGCCGGTGAAGACGGGCAGACCGGCGTCCATCCGGTGCACCGCCACGACGCGGCCGGGGTGGTCCAGGGCGAGGAACCGGCTGACGCCGCTGCCGATGTCACCGCCCGCCGCGGCGAAGCGCGGGTAGCCCAGTTCGGTCATCAGCTGGGCCCAGAGGCCCGCGACCGCGATCGAGTCCAGCGGCGCGCCCGCGGGCGCTTCGGAGAAGCCGTAGCCGGGCATGTCGGGGACGATCACGTCGAACGCGTCGGCGGGGTCTTCGGGATCGGTCAGCAGCGGGATGACCTTGCTGTAGCGCCAGAACGAGTCGGGCCAGCCGTGGCTGAGCACCAGCGGCAGCGCATCCGGGACGGCCGCGCGGGCGTGGACGAAGTGGATCCCGAGGCCGCCGAGCGTGGTGCGGAACCGCGGCAGCCGCGCGAGCGCGGCCTCCTGCGCGGGCCAGTCGAACCCGTCGGCCCAGTAGGCCACGAGGTCGCGGAGGTAGCCGACGTCGGCGCCGAGCGACCAGCCGGCGTCCGCCGGGGCGTCCGGCCAGCGGGTCAGGCGCAGCCGGGTGCGGAGGTCGTCGAGCGCGGCGGGATCGGCCCGCGAGGTGAAGGGTTCGATCATGGGCTCGACGGTAGTCGCGCCGGCGGTGTCCGTGGCGGGATTCCCGCGGCGGTGGCGCCGATCCGCGGGTCGGGCGTGGAAGTGCGGCCCCTCGCCGGGTCAGCCGGGGGCCGGGCCGGTCAGCATGGTGACGGCTTGGCGGTGCAGCGAGCGCTCGGCGTCGTCGTAGTCCCAGCCGCAGTCGACGGTGAGGGTTCGCCAAGCGCCGAGACCGAAGCAGAACCACAGGCGGTCCGCGGTCCCGTCGACGTCGAGGTGCGGTGCGACGAGACCGGCGGCGACGAGGTGGGCGGCGGCGACCCGGAGCGCGTCGCGGTACTCCTTCACCACGTGCTGCCACGCCTTTCGCGCGCCGTCGTCGCTCGCCATCGACGAGTACAGCAGGTCGACCGAGGGCTTGAACTGCTCGTTGTCGGCGCGGGTGCCGCGGGCCACCGCCCCGACGGCGGACTCGAGATCGGGGCTGGCCCGCACTTCGGCGTTGGTACGGGCGGCGCAGGACTCCGCCAGGTCGGCGGCGAACAGCGTGTGCAGGACGTCGGGTTTCGTGCCCACGCTCGCGTACACCGTCTTCACGGCGGTTCCGGCCGCGCGCGCGATGTCGGCCATCGTCACGTTGGCGTAGCCGTGTGCGATGAACAGCCGGCGGGCGGTCCTCAGGATGTCCTGCTGGGTTTCACTCGCGCCCTGTGCCCGCCGGGGCGAGTGGTATGAGCGGGGTGAAGCCGGCATCCGGTCAGCCTACCTTGGTTGCCCTGTCATCACATTGATTGCAGATGCGCTAACCTGAATTTGGATCGGCGGGGTTGCCGCCGGGTCGGTCGAAGTTCTCGGATCAGGGGAATGCGATGAGGATTCTGTTCAGTGCCGTGCCCGCTCATGGGCACCTGCTTCCGTTGGCCCCGTTGATGGAGGCGGCGGTCGCGGGCGGGAACACCGTCGGCCTGCTGGGCGGGCCGGGGGTGCGGCCGCTGGTCGCCGGCGAGCTGGACCCCGGGGTGCAGCTGCTCGGCGACGGGGCCGGGGTGTCGGAGTTCCTGGCCGAGGCGGCCGCCCGGACCGGCGGCGACCCGACCCGGCCGGACCCGGCGATGCTCGGGGAGATCTTCGGCGCGGCCCGGCTGTCCCTCGACGGTGGGCAGGCGCTGCGGCACGCCCGCGACTGGGCGCCGGACCTGGTCGTCGCCGAGGCCTTCGACACGGTCGGCCCGCTGGTGGCCGCCGGGCTCGGGATTCCTTGGCACCAGGTGGGAATCGGCCCGGGACCCGCCCCGGCGGTGGCCGAGGTGATCGAACGGGCCGTGCTCCCGTACTACCGGCTGGCCGGGATCGAGCCGAGGCCGGCGTCCAGTTACCTCGATCCGTGCCCTCCCGCGCTGCAGGACCCGGGCTGGGCCAGCCCCGCGCCGCGGCTGCCCGTCCGGGCCAGGGCCCACCGCCGGCCGGGTCGCGAGCCCGCCGCCCTGCCCGGTTTCCGCGACCCGGGCCGCCCGACGGTGCTTCTCACGCTCGGCACGGTGTTCACCGAGGAGAAAACGCTGGCCGCGCTCGGTTCGGCGGTCGCCGACGCGGAGGTGAACGTCCTGGCCACCCTCGGGCTGGCGCTCGCCCAGCCGCCCGAGACCGCCGGCGGCGGCGAACTGCAGTACGTCTCGTTCGCGCCGATGGACCGGCTGCTCGACGGGGTGCGCCTGGTGGTCGCAGCCGGCGGTTCCGGCACGGTGCTGGGCGCGCTGAGCCGCGGCAAGCCGATGGTGCTGTGGCCCCAGGGCGCCGACCAGCCGGTCAACGCGGCCCTCGCCGCCGCCGCGGGGGTGGCGATCGTGGTGAACTCGGCCGCCGAGGTCACCGACGCCGTGACACGCGCCTTGCACGACGACGCACTGCACGCCCGCGCGGCCGAGATCGCGGCGGAAATCGCGCGCGCCCCGGAACCGGCCGAGGTCATGACCGCGCTGGCGGACCACGCGCAGCAGTCCCGCCGAGGTGAGGTCGCGGGCCCGGTTGTCGTGCGGTGAGGATGCGGCCGGTGGGGCGGTTGCGGTGCCGTGCCGCGAGCGCACAGGCGACTGCGGCACGGTGAGCGCGCAGCTGGTGGGGCCGGTCGTTGTCCCGTGAGGATGCGGGGTAGTTCCCGCACTGTGAATGGGCGGGCGGTCGTGACTCGGCGAGGCTACGGAGGGTGGGGCCGGTTGCCTGAGGGTGGGCGGCCAGGCAGCCGTGCCGTGGTCAGGGCGCAAGGCGGCCGCGGCTGGCCGCGCAGGGAGAGCGCGGCCGGCCCTTAGCGCGCAGCGTGATCGATATCGGCGACGCAGCGGAATCCGGTGTTGCCGCTGGAGCTGTCGGGGCTGTTCGAGGTGCGGGCGGCGACCCGGTAGCGGTTGCAGTACGACTCGTGGCACAGGTACGAGCCGCCGCGCATCGAGCGGTTCGCCTTTGTTGCGTCGAACCAGTCCGCGCACCATTCCCAGACGTTGCCCGAGACGTTGTACAGGCCGAAACCGTTGGGCTGGAAGGCATCGGCGGGGGCGGTGCCCGAGTAGCCGTCCTCGGCGGTGTCGCGCGACGGGAAGCGGCCCTGCCAGATGTTGCACCGGTGCCGGCCGTCCGGGGTCAGCTCGTCGCCCCACGGGTAACGCGCCTGGTCCAGGCCGCCGCGGGCCGCGTACTCCCATTCGGCCTCGGTCGGCAGGCGGAGGCCGGCCCAGGCGCAGTAGGCCGTCGCGTCGTTCCACGACACATGGACGACGGGGTGATCGGCGCGGTCCGCCACGGAGCTGCCGGGGCCTTCGGGACAGCGCCAGCTCGCGCCGGACACCCCGCACCACCACGGCGCCGCCGACGGCCGGGGGGAGCTCTTGCGCAGCGGACCGGGCAGGAACTTCGCGAACACGTACGTCCAGCCGAACTCCTCGGCCTCCGTGCGGTAGCCGGTGGTGTCGGCGAACGCGGCGAACCGCTCGTTCGTCACGGCGCGGGCGTCGATCGCGAACGGCGCCACGGTGACCGCGCGGACGGGGCCTTCGTGGTCCTCGGGGAAACCGTCCTGGTCGTCGGTGCCCATGCGGAAGGTGGCGCCGGGCACCACGATCATGCCGTCCGGGGCAGAGGTGCGGGCGGCGGGCGCAGCCGGCGCAGTGCTGGCAAGGGGAGTGCGGGCCAGTGGAGTGCCGGAGCGGCTGGGCGGGCAGCAACTGGACACGGGCGTCGCTCCTCACCGTCGGCCGGGACGTGCGCCGGTCCGGAGTGGACAAGCGCCAGCGAACGCGGAACCTACCACCCCGAGAGCGCCGACCGGGACCCCGCGCCGGGCCCCGGTCAGCGGCGGGTCTCAGTTGTAGAAGTGGATGTAGCGGAAGTCGCCGACGTTCACGTCGTGGCGGAGGTAGTGCCCGTCGCCGGCCCAGTTGTAGTCCTCGACGGTCGCGGTGCCGCCGTGCACACTGTCCACAATGGCCACGTGGCCGTAGG
>DASXYS010000061.1:0-33641 GCA_036502365.1 Amycolatopsis sp. | reverse complement strand
CGGGCAATAGTAGTGGTACCGACCTTGTAGGCGTCGACATCGAGACGGCCCGATGGCGGCTGGAGCGCTTGCCGGAGGGCCTGGTGCGCATTGCCTTCCGTGGTGCGTGCAGCGTCGACGATGGCCTTGCACTCATTGTAGGCAGTGATTTTGTTGTTGTACTGGAAGACGAGATTGTTGTATTGCGCGATGTCGCCCTGGTAAGTGCCGACGGCTTGGGTGGCCCCGCCCGCAGTGCACACCTCAATGGGGGTGCCTGGCTTGTTCGTGGGGATAGGGTCGGGTTCGACGATGAACGGTCCGTCGACGCGGAGGCCGGCTGCTTGGGCCTTGCCGAGGGCTTCGTTCATGCGGGCGATCACCGCGTCGAGCGACGATGCGAACTCGCGGAGGCCGCGTTCGGTGGTCGTGGCCCAGTTGGCCATGTCGTCGGCGGCGACGTCGACGTTGTCGATCGATTCCTGGAATGCCTGGCCGGCGGGCCCATGCCACCCAGCCTCAGCTCCGCTCCGGGCGCTGCGGACGCTCCCGGCGGCGTGATGTCCGGCATCGGCGACGGTGCGCAGCCAGTCTGCGGCAGCGGTACAGGTGCCGGATGAGCCGTTGACCGTGGTGTTGAGTGCTTGTCCCATGCTGCTCTCCCCTTCAGCCGTGGACGTGCATTTCTCGCCGGGTATCCGGATCGTCGTCGTGTTTGCCGTTGAGCTTGAGCTGGCCGGCGTTGTTGTTCTCGATATCGTCGTAGGCGCCGTTGGCTGCGTGCACGTTGGCCGCCGCGCCGCCGGCCGCGCCGGCAGCACCGACGCCCATCTTCATAATGTCCTCGAGCACGGTTCCGACGACAGCGGACGAAGCGCCCGCGTCGACTGCCTGAACCACACGGGAGGTGGTCTCGTCGAGTACTTTCGCGCTGTCGCGGAGCTGGCCGACAATGCCGTTCAGCGCCCCTTCGGTATAGCTGTAGCCACTGGTGTCCCCATAGGGCATGGACATGCCTATTCCCCTCCGTTCGATGAACGCGACCTCCAGTCGCGCACCGGGGCTGTATGCCGAGACTCTTCGGCGAGCACCGGGTTGAGCAGCACCCCGTGCGCACCCGACTCGTGCACGACGGCCTCAAGGTCGTCGGTATCGATCGCGACCCAAGGCTGATGTGGTCCGCACCCGGCAGCAAGCAGCTCCGGAGAGGTGTAAGCCAGCAACACCGGTCGCCCATTCGGGGCAGGCTGCAGCTCCAGCTCCACCACGGGCTGACCGGTCCGCACGGGCCTCGACGGCACGTAGACGTAGCCGTCCTGCTCATCCAGCATCTCGGCGGGCTCGAGCGGCGGCTGGTCGCGGCTGTCCACCTCCGGATACCGCGACACGAGATCGAGAACAGCGTCGAACGCCACGACACCGATCCCCAGCTCCTGACATACTTCGACCAGCCGATCCCGGGTGACCTGGACCCACGGCTGCCCACTCCCGCAAGCGCTGACCAGCCGATCGATCGACGAGTACCCCGCGACCGCGAGTTCGTTCCGCGCGGTACGACGAACCTCAAGCCCTCCCGGCCGCCCATCTTCACCGGGAGTGACCAGCACAAACACCAGATCCGGCAGACGCTCGGACACGTCGTCCAACCGCACCAACGCCTCAACGATGTTGGACGCGTCTGATCGACTCATCCGATCCCTCCCCTGCACTGCGCGACTGTCCGTGGTCGCGCTGTCACTGTAGTAGCGAGGGCAGGGGCTGTCAGCAGTTCGTAACATTGCCGGCGTTCGTAACCGGCTTCACCAGCAGATACGCCGAGAAGAGTCGTATTGGTGGGTTCCGCTCCACTCAGATCCGAACCCGTCGCCGCGGCGACGGGAAACCATTCGCCGTCCCCGGCCGAGGAGCTGGTGCGGATCTGCTGGAACTGAGGCTGTGAACGCCACGCCCGGCGCCTCGGCCGCGCGGAGTACGACCGGTTCAAGCGCCTGTTCACCGACACCACCGAGAACCAGCGGCGGCACACCGGCACCCGATGGCACGGTACCGTCGGCGGGATGGAAGCAACGCGCCGTGGCTGACTCCCGGTGGACGGCGGCCGGGATTCCGGACCAGAGCGGGCGCACGGCCGTGGTCACCGGCGCCAACAGCGGCCTCGGGTACGAGACCTGCCGGGCGCTGGCGGTCCGCGGCGCGCACGTGGTCATGGCCTCGCGCGACGAAGGCCGGGGCCGGGCCGCGCTCGGCCGGTTGCGCGCCGAAACCGCCGGGGAGCTGGAAATGCTGCGGCTCGACCTCGCGGACCTCGCCTCGGTGCGCGAATTCGCCGCAACGCTCGTCGCGCGCGATCGGCCGATCGACCTGCTGGTCAACAACGCGGGCATCGGGATGCCGGCGCGTTCGCTGACCGCGCAGGGCTTCGAGTCGCAGTTCGGGGTCAACCACCTGGGGCACTTCGCGCTGACCGGGCTGCTGCTGCCCCTGCTGCGGCGCGGCAACGGCGCCCGCGTCGTCACGGTCAGTTCGGAGGCTTACCGCGACGGGTCCATCGACTTCGACGACCTCCAGGGCGAACGGGCGTAGCGGCCGTTGAAGGCGTACCGGCAGTCCAAGTTCGCGAACGTCCTCTTCGGACTCGAGCTGGACCGTCGGCTGCGCGCGGACGCGGTGCCGGCGGCGAGTGTGCTGGCGCACCCGGGGTTCACCTCGACGAACCTGCCGTCGTCCGGCGCGCGCGGGTTCGCCGGGCTGCTGCTGCGAGTGGGCAACGCGCTGGTGGCTCAACCGGTGGAGCGCGGCGCGGCGAGCCAGCTGCGCGCCGCGACCGCGCCGGACGTCGAGGGCGGCCAGTTCTTCGGGCCCGGCGGCCGCACCGGGATGTACGGGCCCCCGGTCCCACTGCGGCCCGGCCCGCGAGCCACCGACCCGGACACCGCCGCGAAGCTCTGGGAGATCTCCACGGAACTCACCGGCGTCCGGTACTCGTTCAGCTGACCACGTCGTGCTGACCTGATCGTGCGGGCCGGGGCGCGATCACGGTTGCGTGACTGCTCGCACCGGGCTGCTTGGCTCGCTTTCCACGGCGGGTTTCCGCTGGCTTTCCACGGCCGAGTTCAGGCGCTGCAGTTCGTGCAACGCCTCGGCCGGTTCGCGCAGGAGCGCGGGATTGCGTTCGAGATGCAGAAGTTCGAGCTGAGTCAGGTTCCGCACGATGACTTCGCCGTTGATCTTCATCAGCAACACCGAACCGATCTGGATCATCGCGGTCGGCGTCGAGCCGAGCGCGGTGATCAGTTTGGCGACCACATCACCCTGCGCAGCGTCGACCTCCGCCTGGACCTTGTGCAGCGTCTGCAATTCCACCGCGCGCTCGATTTGCGCGAGCCGGGTCCGGAACTCGGGTGAGCGCATACCCGTGCGCGTGCGAGCGAGGAAGGAACGGAACGACGAGCCGCTGATCTCCGGCCACAAATCGCGCACTTCGATGTCGAAAACCTCGAGAACCTTCAGCAGTGCGCCTTGCACCTCAAGCTTGTCCTCGGCGTTTTCCAGATAGAGCGAGACCGGCAGGGTCCGGCGAAAACCGGTCGAAGGCGCGGCCACCGGCATGGCGGGCGCGACGTCCGCGTGACCGATCGTCAGCGCCGACGTCTCGCCGGTCAGCAAGGCCTGGCGCCGGGTGAGCAAGCGCGCCACTACCTCCGCCTCGTCGGCTTCCAGCTTCTGCGGCGACACCCGCGGCCGCGGCGACACCGGCGGCACTGGCAGCTCCCGATGGCGCCGGTTCGGTTCCTCGTCCGGGACTCCGTCCATCGGACCTTTCACCGTGGCGTCGTCCGACGTCGTCGTTCCGGTCCCGGAGTCGGGCACCGGTTCGTTCTGGAGGGGAGAGACGCGGTCAGTGTGAACCGGTTCCAAGCCCTCATCAGACAGCGGCGGCACGTAGCCGATCGAGGCCGGATTCGATCCCTGATCACCTTCGGACATATTCACCGCTCCTCGACGCCGTCAG
The DNA here is from genome assembly GCA_036502365.1 of Amycolatopsis sp. GTDB lineage: Bacteria > Actinomycetota > Actinomycetes > Mycobacteriales > Pseudonocardiaceae > Amycolatopsis. The sequence continues at coordinate 29,650 of DASXYS010000061.1, read as the reverse complement.
TGGTTGCTGCCCTCGTCATGATGACCGAGGCCGCGGTCCCCTCGGACCGGATCACGCAACGATGACTCGATCAGCCCAGTGCGGCGACCGCCCGCTCCAGGACGGCGCTCGGGCTGGGCTGGGTGGCCATCTCGTCCCGGACCTGCGCGGCCGCGGCGCGGAAGGCGTCCTCCTCCAGCAGCCGCCCGACCATGGCGCGGACGGTGGCGACGTCCACAGTGGCCGGATCGTGGGTCAGGCCCACGCCGCGGTCGGCGACGCGCTGCGCCGACATCGGGTTGTCCGCGAACGCCGGCAGCACCAGCTGCGGAATCCCGTAGAACAGCGGGGTCGCGGTGGTGCCCGAGCCGCCGTGGTGCACGATCGCCGCACAGGTCGGCAGGAACACCGAAAGCGGCAGGAAGCCAACCGAGTCCACATTGGACGGAAGCTCGCCGAGGTCGGTCAGGTCGGCCGTGCCGGCGGCGAGCACCACGTCCACATCCATCCCGCCGAGCGCCTCGATCACCACGCGGAGGCTGCTGACGCCGGACATCGCCGGTACCACCGTGCCGAGCGTGACCGCGATCCTCGGCCGCTCCGGACGGTGCAGCGCCCACTCCGGAACCACAGTGCCGCCGTTGAAGGGCACGAACTGCATCGGCCACCACGGCACACCGTCGCGCTCGTCGGCGTGCTCCTCGGCCGCGCCCAGCCCACCCATGCTGGGCGCCCGCGGGTCGATCCGCGCGACGACTTTCGGCTTCGCGTCACCGATCCCGAGCTTCTCCCGCATGATGACGCTGACCTCGTCCTCGCCGAACGGGTTGTGCCCGGCCTCGCGCCAGTCCATGTCCCGCATCGACCAGGAGACGCGGTTGCCGACCTCCAGCGCGGGCGCGTCGAGAGCCGCGGCGGCCAGCATCCCGGCGGCGTGGTCGGAGGTGTAGACCACCAGCTCGGCACCGAACGCGCGGCCCGCCTTGATCGTCCCCTCGGTCATGGTCACGACGAACAGCCCGAACGGGTTGCCGGCCTCACTCGCCAGCCGGTACTCCTCCGGCAGGTCGTCGCGCGGCCCGGTCCCCGGCCGGATCGAAGACATCAGGTCGTGCCACACGTCGCGCTGCGGGAAGACGTCCCAGACCGGCAACCCGGCGCGGGCGCCCGCCTCGGTCATCTCGGACGTGGTGGCCAGCAGCACCTCGTGACCCGCGGCGCGCGCGGCCCAGATCAACGGGATCAGCGGCAGGGTCAGCCCGTAGCCGGGCGCGGAGCAGAACAGGATCTTCACCCACCCGAGCTTGCCAGAACCGGGCCGCCTGCGTAGACGTTCGCGCAGCCGCGCCGAGATCCGCCGGCCTGCTCCGAGTGGCGGCCACACCCTGTCCGCTTCCCCTGCCAGAATCGTGGCGACTCGATCACGACCGAAGGAAGCCATCACCGCATGACTGTGCTGGACGCCCGGGCGCTCAACCGCGCGACGCTCGCCCGGCAACTCCTGCTCGACCGCTCCGACCTGCCGGTGCTCGACGCCGTGACGCACCTCGGCGGGTTGCAGGCGCAGGAGCCGCAGGCGCCGTTCACCGGGCTCTGGTCGCGGCTGCGCGCGTTCGAACCGGCTTCGCTGGACGAGCTGCTGACCGGGCGGGAGGTGGTGCGGACGCACCTGATGCGACGCACCGTGCACCTCGTGGCCGCCAGCGACGCGCTGGCCTGGCGGGCGCGGCACGACGCCATGCTGCGCCAGCGGGTGCTCGGCACCTACCGCCGCGAGCTGGCCGGGGTGGACCTCGACCAGCTCGCCGCGGCCGGCCGCGCGGTGCTGGCCGACGGCGAGCCGCGCACCATGAGCGAACTCGCGCGGGCCGTCGCCGGTCGCTGGCCGGAACCGGGCCCGCGGGCGCTGGGCGAAATGCTGATCGCGGCCCTCATCCCGGCGGTGCAGCTGCCGCCGCGCGGGCTGTGGCGCACGAAAGCGGGCGCCCGGTACGTGCCGATGTCCGACTGGCTCGGCCGCGAGGTCGAGCCACTGCCATCTGGCGACGGCTCGGCCGGAACCGCCGATCCGGCCGGGACAGCGTTGGCACGCCGGTACTTGGCCGCCTACGGCCCCGCCGCGACAGCCGACCTGCGCGGCTGGAGCGGCCTCGCCGGGCTGCCGGGCGCGGTGGCCGCGATCCGCGACGAGCTGGTGTCCTTTCGCGACGAACGCTGCCGGGAACTGCTGGACCTGCCCGGCTCGCCACGGCCCGGCCCCGACGCCCCCGCCCCGGTGCGGTTCCTGCCCGCGTTCGACAACGCAGTCCTCGGCTACGCCGGCCGCGGCCGCATCATCGACGACGCCCACCGGGGCCTGTCCGTCGCCGGCGAGCGCCTGGTCCTGGTCGACGGCCGCGTCTCCGCGACGTGGACGGCCGAAGCAGGCATCGTGACCGTCCACCCCCTGCGCTGCTTCTCCTCGGCCGACCGCACCGCCGTCACCGAGGAGGGACAGCGGCTGTCCGCGTTCCTCTCCGACGGGGCCGAGGAAAAATCCCTGGTCACAGACGATTGCTAGCATGCTAGTATCGGTCCGTGGGCGAAGAGGACGTCAAGCAGTTCAACGTGTACCTGCCGGTCGGGTTGATCAAGCAGGTGAAGTTCCGCGCCATCGAGACGGGCTCGTCCCTCTCGGCGCTGGTCGCGGACGCGCTGCGCGCCTACCTCGACGAGCCCCGCGAACAGCCTCCATCAGGGAAGGAGCAATCATGACCACCCAAGGGATCGAAGCCGTGTTCCTGGAGACCCACAACTGGGGCAAGGCGGCGAAGTTCCTGCAGACACTGGGTTTCGAGCTGGATTTCGAAACCGACCACAACTCGGGCCAGCTGCGTAACGGCGACGGGCCGCGGGTATTCGTCGCCGAGGTGCCCGAAGACCAGGAGACCCGGTCGCGGCTGGTGCTGACGGTGCCCGACGCCGACACGTTCGAACCGGACCCGGCCCTCGAGGTCGTCGCCCCGTTCGAGGAAACCCATTACGGCACCAGGGAAATGGCCGTCCGCGATCCCGACGGGCGGATCTGGGTCCTCCAGGCCCCGGGGGCGAAATGACCGGCGAAGTGAGCACAGTGGACACTGCGCCGGACCACACTGCGCCGAAGGACCCCGCGCCGGACCACAGCGAGCCGGACCACACCGCCGTGCGCGTCGCTCTTTGGCGGGCATTGCACCTGGAAGTCGACGCACCGCCGCACGTCTTCGAGGACGATTTCGCCCTGCGGCTCGCCGATCCGGGACCGGACTGGCATGAGCGGCCCGACATGGACCCGGACGGCACCCGGCCGTTCCGGGCCGGGGTGGTGTCCCGCGCGCGGTTCGTCGAAGACCTCGTCACCGAGCAGGCCGGGCGGGGCGTCGGCCAGTACGTCCTGCTGGGCGCGGGCCTGGACACGTTCGTCCAGCGCCGGCCGGAACTCGCGGCGCGGCTGCGGGTGTTCGAGATCGACCAGCCCGGCACCCAGGCATGGAAACGGCGGCGGCTGCTCGAACTCGGCCACCCGGTGCCCGAGGCGCTGCGGCTGGTGCCGGTCGACTTCGAAGCCGGGCAGTCCTGGTGGGACCAGCTGGTCGCGGCGGGCTTCGACCCGGCCGAGCCCGCGGTCGTCGCCTCGACCGGCGTCAGCATGTACCTGGCGAAAGAGACCACCAGGGCGACGCTGCGCCGGCTCGCCGGCCTCGCCGCGGGGTCCACTGTGGCCATGACGTTCCTGCTGCCACCCGAGCTGCTCGACGAGGCCGACCGCCCGGGGCTCGACACGGTCCGGACCGGTGCGAAGGCCTCCGGCACGCCGTTCGTCAGCTTGTACTCACCGCGGGAGATGCTGGAAATGGCCCGGGAAACGGGCTTTACGGAAATCCAGCACGTTCCGGGAACCGCACTGTCCGAACGCTACTTCGCCGGGCGCCCTGACGGTCTCCGCCCGTCCAGCGGCGAAGACTTCCTGGTCGCCGCCACCTGAACCCGCGCCGGAGGTGAACACCGGCTGACGCACGGCGATGCCTGCGCGCCCGGAACGGCCGGGCCGGGCAGACTGACCCGGTGAGCTCAGAGCAGAACGAAGCGAAGCCGTCCACCCACGGCGCCGGGCATCCGCGACGGCCCGCGGGCGCGGCACTGGCGCTGGGCGCGCTCGGGGTGGTGTTCGGGGACATCGGCACCAGCCCGCTGTACGCGTTGCAGACCGTGTTCTCGATCGACGGCGGCGCGGTGAAGCCGGTGCCCGACGACGTCTACGGCGTGCTGTCGCTGGTCTTCTGGTCGATCCTGGTCGTCGTTTCGGTGAAGTACGTTCTCTTCGTGATGCGCGCCGACAACGACGGCGAGGGCGGCATCCTGGCGCTGGCCGCGCTCATCCGGCGGCAGATCTCGGACCGCAAGCGGCTGGTCGCGGTGGCCACGATGCTGGGGGTGGTGGGCGCGTCGCTGTTCTTCGGCGACAGTGTCATCACCCCCGCGATCTCGGTGCTGTCCGCGGTCGAGGGCATCGACGTCGTCGCCCCCAGCATCAGCGGGTCCATCCTGCCCATCGGCGCGGTCATCCTGATCGTGCTGTTCCTGGCGCAGCGGTTCGGCACCCACCGGGTGGGCCGGCTGTTCGGGCCCGTGATGCTGCTGTGGTTCCTGGCGCTGGCGGTGCTCGGCCTGCCGCACATCGTCGAGCGCCCGGGGATCCTGCGGAGCCTCTCCCCCACGTACTCGATCAGCTTCGTCTTCGATCACCCGTACATCGCCTTCATCGCGATGGGCGCCGTGGTGCTGTCGATCACCGGCGCCGAAGCGCTGTACGCCGACATGGGGCACTTCGGCCGGCCGCCGATCCGCCGGGCCTGGTTCGCCGTCGTGTTCCCCGCGCTGATCCTGAACTACCTCGGCCAGGGCGCGCTGATCCTCGGCGAGCCCAGCTCCGTGAAGAACCCGTTCTACTTGCTGGTCCCGAACTGGGCGCAGATCCCGATGGTCGTGCTGGCGACCTTCGCCACCGTGATCGCGTCCCAGGCGGTCATCTCCGGCGCGTTCTCCGTGACCCGGCAGGCGATCCGGCTGGGCTTCCTGCCGCACCTGACGGTCCGGCACACCTCGAAGGAGGAGAGCGGCCAGATCTACGTGCCCGGGGTGAACTGGATCCTGATGGGCGCCGTGCTGGTCCTGATGGCGACGTTCGGCTCGTCGGCTTCGCTGGCCACCGCCTATGGGGTGGCCGTGACCGGCACGCTGCTGCTGACCACCGCGCTGTTCCTGATCCTGGCCGCGTCGGTGTGGCACTGGCCGTGGTGGCAGCTGACGCTGGTGGCCGTCGTCTTCGGCGGCGTCGAGCTCACCTTCTTCGCGGCCAACCTGACCAAGATCGTGCACGGCGGCTGGCTGCCGCTGCTGCTGGGCGGGATGGCCGTCACGATCATGCTGGTCTGGCAGCGCGGGCGCCGGCTGATCACCGACCGGCGCACCGAAACCGAGGGCAAGCTGTCGGTCTTCGTCGAGCAGCTGCGCGAGGACCCGCCGACGCGGGTGCCGGGCACGGCGGTGTTCCCGCACCCGACGAAGGAGACGGTGCCGCTGGCGTTGCGCGCCAACGTCGAGTTCAACGGCGCCGTCCACGAGCACGTCGTGATCGTCTCGGTGATCTTCGAGAGCGTGCCGCACGTGCCCCGCAACGAGCGCCTCGCCGTCGACTCCCTCTCCCACGCCGACGACGGCATCGTGCACCTGTCGGTCCGCTTCGGCTTCTCCGACGACGCCGACATCCCCGCCGCGCTGCGCGACGCGTTCATGCTCACCAGCGAGCTGGAGACCGACCTGGACAACGCGTTCTACTTCCTGTCCAGGGTCACCATCGAGCCGGGCCCGCCGGGCGGCATGCCCACGTGGCAGAAGCGGCTGTTCATCGGGCTGGCCCACAACGCCGCTTCCCAGGCCGCCTCGTTCCGGCTGCCGGTCGACCGCACGGTGGTGATGGGGACCCGGATCGAGCTGTAGAAAACGGTTGCCGCCGCGGCGCACGGATGATCGGGTGAGCGGACCCGTCGGAGAGGAACCGTGTCCGTGAGCGAATGGCAGCTGCCCGAGACTTTTCCCAGCAGCGCCGGCCGAGTCCGGTGGGCCGAGCTGGGGCCGCGCGGGCAGGACCCGGTCGTCCTGCTGCACGGGACGCCGTTTTCGTCCTACGTCTGGCGGGCGGTCGCGCGGTCGCTCGCCCGGCGGCACCACGTGTTCGTCTGGGACATGCCCGGGTACGGGGCTTCGGAGCAGGCCGAGGGCCAGGACGTCTCACTCGCGGCCCAGGGCCGGGTCTTCACCGAATTGCTGGCGCACTGGGGGCTCGACCGGCCGCTGGTCGTCGCCCACGACTTCGGCGGGGCCGTGTCCCTGCGGGCGCATCTGTTGCACGGCGCTGCTTGCCAAATAGACCGAAAGTAAGCCGACCGGAAAGGCTGCGGGCCTGCGCGAACTGCTTACTTTCGGTCGGTTTGGTATCTACGGGCACAGTACCGAGCGCTCGCGCTGGTCGACCCGGTGGCGCTCGCGCCGTGGGGCTCACCGTTCTTCCGGCTCGTCGGGCAGCACGCCGCGGTCTTCGAGCAGCTTCCACCCGCGCTGCACGGCGCGCTGGTGCGCGAGTACGTCGGCTCCGGGAGCAGCGCCGGCCTGCACCCGGCGGTCCTCGACCGGCTCGTCGCGCCCCTGGCTCGGCGATCCCGGCCAGTCCGCCTTCTACCGGCAGATCGCCCAGGCCAGCCAGCGCTTCACCGACGAGGTGCACGCCTTCCTCGACGAAGCCCGCTGACCAAAACGGACCGTGCCGTCCGCCCCAACAGGACGGACGGCACGGTCCTTCAATAACTCACTGACTCAGTGGCTCCGGATGCCGGGGTCCGTGAGGCTCAGCGACCCGCATTCCACGTGGCCCGCCAGGCGGCGGATCGTGGTCCCGGCCGTGACGGTCACGTCGTACCAGCCCGCGGTCGCGCCGGTGCGGACCGTGTGCTCCGTCCGGGCGCCGGGGCGGAGGTTGTGCGTCGCGGGCCCGGCGTATCCGTACCCGGCGGCGGCGCGGACCGCGACGGTGACCGCGGCGGTGCCCTTGTTGGTCAGGACCAGCGTGAGGTCCCCGCCACGGGGCGCGTTGACCGCGGTGACCTCGACGCCGGCGCCCGGCCCGGTGAACTGGCGGAAGAACCCGTTCGGGCCGTGCACGGTGTAGTCGTAGTTCCCGGACACCGCCCAGCTCCCGGAGGTCTGCTGCCCGGCGCCGGCCGTGTAGCTCCACGGGCCGTTCTTGTCCGTGGAGCTGGTGACGTGGAAGACCGCCCCGGCCGCGCCGTGGCTGGCGAAGTTCACCGTCAGCTTGCCCTGGTCGACCGTCGCGTCGGCGGCCAGGTCGTACGGCAGCGGCAGCGCGGGCCGCTGGCCGGGCTCCTGCTTCGGCAGGGCCGGGGTGCCCGGCGGCACCGGCTTGTAGTCCGGGTGCCGGTCGTGGTCCGGCGGGATGTACGCGGCGGTCGAGGGCAGGCTCGGCACCTTGGTGTCCGTGCCGGAGAAGTCGAAGGCCGACGTGAGGTCACCGGTGATCGCGCGGCGCCAGGTCGAAATGTTGGTCTCCCGCACACCGAACCGGCGCTCCAGGAACCGCAGGATCGAGGTGTGGTCGAAGACCTCCGAGCACACCCGGCCGCCCTTGCTCCACGGCGAAACGACGATCATCGGCACGCGCTGGCCCAGCCCGTACGGCAGGGAGTTGTTGAGCTCGTACTTCGTGTCGACCGTCGAGCCGCCCTGCGCGGCGGTGGCCGGCGGGTACGGCGGCACGACGTGGTCGAAGAACCCGTCGTTCTCGTCGTAGGTGATGAACAGGGCGGTCTTGCTCCACACCTCCGGCGAGGCGGTGAGCGCGTCGAGCACCTGCGAGACGTACCAGGCGCCGTAGTTGGCGGGCCAGTTCGGGTGCTCGGTGAACGCCTCGGGCGCGACCACCCACGAGACGCTCGGCAGCTTCCCGGCCTTGACGTCGGCCTTGAAGACGTCGAAGAAGCCGTCGCCGTTCTTCGCGTTCGTCCCGGTCCGTGCCTTGTCGTACAGCGGGTCGCCGGCCTTCGCGTTGCGGTACTGGTTGAAGTACAGCAACGAGTTGTCGCCGTAGTTGCCGCGGTAGGCGTCGGGGATCCAGCCCCACGAGCCGGCGGCGTCGAGGCCGTCGCCGATGTCCTGGTAGATCTTCCACGACACCCCGGCCTTCTCCAGCCGCTCGGGGTAGGTCGTCCAGCCGTAGCCCTTTTCGTCGTTGCCGAGGACCGGGCCGCCGCCGACGCCGTCGTTGCCGGTGTAACCGGTCCACATGTAGTAACGGTTCGGGTCGGTGGACCCCATCATCGAGCAGTGGTAGGCGTCGCAGATGGTGAACGCGTCGGCCAGCGCGTAGTGGAACGGGATGTCGTCGCGGGTCATGTGGGCCATCGTGGTGGTGCCCTTGGCGGGCACCCAGTTGTCGTACTTCCCGCCGTTCCACGCGGAATGGGTGTCGGTCCAGCCGTGCGGCAGGTCCTGGACGAACTGCAGCCCGAGGTTGCTCACGTCGGGCCGGAACGGCAGCACGTCCTTGCCCCCGTCCGGCTGGTTCCACACCGGCTTGCCGCTGGGCAGCGTGACCGGGCGCGGGTCGCCGAAGCCGCGGACCCCGCGCAGGGTGCCGAAGTAGTGGTCGAACGAGCGGTTCTCCTGCATCAGCACGACAACGTGCTCGACATCCTGCAGGCTGCGGGTGCGGTGGTTCGCCGGGATGGCGGCGGCTCGGGCGATGCTGCCGGACATCATGGACGCGGCGGCGGTACCGCCGGCCACCTGGAGGAACCGGCGGCGGTTCAGGTCGGTCATGCGCCCAGTCTCATCACAGCCGGGGTCGGGCACACAACCTACTGGAGAAGGTTGGGCGAACTCCTCCTTGACCGGGCCGGTAAACGAAGTGCGGATCAGCGGCCCGATCGGCAGACTCCGATCATGACCTCGCCACCCGGCCCCGGCTCCCCCACGACGGCCGCGACGTCCCGCTGGATCACCACCCCCGTCACCGCGGACCTCGTGCGCGGCGCGCTCGAGCTGGAGCCCACCGAGCACGGCCTGGCGCCGCACCGGCTGCCGGCCTGGGCCCGCGCGCAGTGGTCGGACGGGCAGCTGGCCATGGCCGAAGCCCAGCCCGCCGGGGTCCGGCTGGTGTTCCGGACCGCCGCCACCGCCGTCGAGCTGGACACGCTGCGCACCAGGGTCGGCTACCGCGACATCCCGCCGCGCCCGGACGGCGTCTACGACCTGCTCGTCGACGGCGAGCCGGCCGGACAGGCGAGCACCACCGGCGGCAAGGTGCTGCTGCTGGACATGGCCACCGGCACCGCCGAGACCCAGGACGGACCGGTCGGCACGGTCCGGTTCGACGGCCTGCCCGGCCGGGTCAAGGACGTCGAGATCTGGCTGCCGCACACCGAGATCACCGAGCTGGCCGAGCTGCGGACCGACGCCCCGGTCGAGGCCGTGCCCCGCGCCGGCCGCCGCGTCTGGCTGCACCACGGCAGCTCGATCAGCCACGGTTCCAACGCCGCGAGCCCGGCCACCACCTGGCCCGCGCTGGCCGCGTCGCTCGGCGGCGTGGAGCTGGTCAACCTCGGCTTCGGCGGCAGCGCGATGCTCGACCCGTTCACCGCCCGCACCCTGCGGGACACCCCGGCGGACCTGATCAGCGTCAAGATCGGCATCAACCTGGTGAACGCCGACGTGATGCGGCTGCGCGCCTTCGGCCCGGCCGTGCACGGCTTCCTCGACACCATTCGCGAGGGCCACCCGGACACGCCGCTGCTGGTCGTCTCCCCGATCCTGTGCCCGATCCACGAGGACACCCCCGGGCCGGGCGCGGTCGACTTCAGCTCCGGTGTGCTCCAGTTCGCCGCCACCGGGGACCCGGCCGAGCGCGCGGCCGGCAAGCTGACCCTCAAGGTGATCCGCGAGGAGCTGGCCCGCATCGTCGCGCAGCGCGCCACCGACGATCCCGCCCTGTACTACCTCGAGGGTCTTGACCTCTATGGCGAGGCCGACGCCGCCGAGCTGCCCCTGCCCGACCGGCTCCACCCGGACACCGCGGCCCACCGCCGCATCGGCGAGCGCTTCGCCGCGCACGCGTTCGGCAGCGACGGACCGTTCGCCGAGGTGAAGGCCTGAGCCCACCGGTGCGCGGAGCCGGGATCAGGCCCGGCCCCGCGCGCCGGCGTCACTCCTCCGGCAGCAGGTCCTCGATCATGATCGGGATGTGCCGGACCCGGATGCCGGTCGCGTTGGCGATCGCGTTCGCCACCGCCGCCGCCACGCCCACGGTGCCGATCTCGCCGAGGCCACGGGCGCCGACCGCGTTGTGCAGCGTGTCCGGATACTCGACGAAATGGACGCCGATGTCGGGGATGTCCGCGTTCACCGGCAGCAGGTAACCGGCGAAATCGCCGTTGGCCAGCCGGCCGTTCGCCTCGATCTCCAGCCCCTCGTGGAGCGCGGCCGAAACGCCCCAGATCATGCCGCCCATGATCTGGCTGCGCGCGGCCTGCCCGTTGATGATCCGGCCGCCGTCGAACACGCCGAGCATCCGGGACACCCGGGCCTCACGTGTCCACTTGTGCACCCGGACCTCGCAGAACTGCGCGCCGAACGAGCTGAACGAGTGCTTGGTCAGCTCCTCGCCCGGCGCCGAGGAACCCGTCACGTGCAAGGACGGGAGGTCCAGGGCCCGCAGCAGCTCGCCGAACGTCATCGACCGGCCGCCGGCCAGCACCCGGCCGTCCGCGTACAGGGTGTCCTGCCCTTCGAACGGCGCGCCCGGCGCCGACGCCAGGGCCAGCAGCTCGTCGATCGCCTGGGCCGCGGCGATCATGATCGCCGTCCCCACGCTCGCGGTGGCGGTCGAGCCACCGGACAGCCCGCCGGGCGGCAGCCGCGAATCGCCGAGCAGCGGGACGATCCGCTCCGCCGCGATGTCCAGGGATTCCGCCCCCACCAAGGAAAGCACGGTCAACAGGCCGGTGCCCGGGTCCGCGCCGCTGGTCGCGACCTCGGCCGTGTTGTCGTCCCGCAGCGTGATCCCGACCGTGGCCGGGAAGCGCAGGGCGGGGAACATCGCGGTGGCCGCGCCCATGCCGACCAGCCAGTCGCCCTCGGTGCGCCCGCCCGGCCGGCGGTGCGTCCAGCCGAACTGCGCCGCGCCGACGCGGAAGCACTCGTCCAGGTGCTTGCTCGACCACTGCAGGTCCTTGCCGGGCGGCGCGGTCGAGCTGTTGCGCTGCCGCAGCTCGATCGGGTCCATCTCCAGCTCGACCGCCAGCTCGTCGATCGCGCTCTCCAGCGCGAACGAGCCGGGCGCCTCGCCCGGCGCGCGCATGAACGTGGTCGGCGGGATGTTCAGCGGCACCATCTTCTGGCTGATGGCCAGGTTCCGCGTGGCGTACCACTCGCGCGACGTGCCGTGCGAAGTCGGTTCCACGAACGACCGCTGCGCGTCGGTGCTGCACCACGAGTCGTGGCGCAGCGCGACCAGCGTGCCGTCCCGCTCCGCGCCGAGGGCGATCTTCTGCACCGTCGCGGCGCGGCCCGCGGTCGCGGTGAACACCTGTTCCCGGGTGAGCGCGGCCTTGACCGGACGGCCGAGGGCCCGCGCCGCGGCCGCGGCCAGGAACGCCGGCGAGGCCGTCCGGCCCTTGCCGCCGAAAGCCCCGCCCACGAACGGGTTCACCGAGTGGACCGCGGCCGGCTCCAGCTCCAGCGCGCTGGCCAGCTCCAGCGCGTGCAGGTGAGTGGCCTGGTTCCCGCTGTACACCGTCATGACGCCGTCCTCCCACACCGCGACCGCGGAGTGCGGCTCCATCGCGGCGTGGTTCTGGGTCGCGGTGGAGTACGTCGCCTCGACGACCACCGGGCTCGCGGCGAGCGCGTCCTCAATGGACTCGACGCCGGGCGCGAGCACGGCCAGGGACGAGGGCACCCCCCGCGATTCCGGCGCGTCCTCGGCGGTGGCCAGGCCGTCGGCCAGCGACGTCAAAGCCGGCCGCGAGCGGTACGAGACGCCGACCAGCATCGCCGCGTCGCGAGCCTGCTCGAAGGTCTCCGCCACGACAAAGCCGATCGGCTGGCCGTAGTAGGTGACTTCCTTGTCCTGCAACGGAACCCAGGTCTCGCCGAACATCGGCGAGCTGGCCGTGCGCAGCGCCAGCGGGTCGAACGGCGAGTACACGCCGATCACCCCGGGCGCGCTCTTGGCCGCCGTCACGTCCATGGCCTCGATCTCGCCGTGGGCGATCGTGCTGACCACGACGTAGCCGTAGACCATGCCGGGCAAGGTGCGGTCCAGCCCGTAGCCGGCCCGGCCGGTGACCTTCAGTGGCCCGTCCACCCGAGCGAGCATCAGCGGTTCCCCTCGGTCAGTTCGAGCAGCGCGCGGACGATCGTCCGCCGCAGTAGTGGCAGCTTGAAACCGTTGGCGGACAACGGGCGCGCGCCCTCGGCGGCCACCGAGGCAGCGGCCTCGAAGGACTCCTGGGTCACCGGCGCACCCCGCAGGGCGGCCTCCACCCCGGGCAGCCGCCACGGCACGGTCCCGACCCCGCCGGCCGCCACGCGGGCGTCGGCGATCCGGCCGTCCCGCACGTCCAGCGCGACCGCGGCCGAGCACAGCGCGAACTCGTACGACTGCCGATCCCGCACCTTGACGTAGGTCGAGTTCGCGGCCCAGTCCAGCCGCGGCACCCGGACCTCGGTGATCAGCTCGCCGGATCGCAGGTCGTTCTCCACCTCGGGAGTCTCGCCCGGTTCCCGGTAGAAGTCGGCCAGCTTCACCACGCGGGTGCTGTCGCCGGCGGCGAGCACGACCTCGGCGTCGAGCGCGACCAGCGCGACCGCCACGTCACTGGCGTGGGTGGCCACGCACGCGTCGCTGGTGCCGAGGACGGCGTGCATCCGGTTGGCGCCGGAGATCGCCGGGCAGCCGCTGCCGGGCTCCCGCTTGTTGCAGGGCACGGCGACGTCGCGGAAGTACGAGCAGCGGGTGCGCTGCACCAGGTTCCCGCCGATGCTGGCCATGTTCCGGATCTGCTGCGAAGCGCTCAGCAGCAGCGCCCGGGAGATCACCGGGTACACACCGGGGTGCGCGGCGATGTCGGCCATCCGCTCCAGCGCGCCGAACCGCAGCCCGTCGCCGGTTTCGATGCCCAGCAGCGGGACCTGGTTGATGTCCAGGACGTGCTGCGGGGTCATCACGTTCAGCTTCATCAGGTCGACCAGCGTGGTGCCGCCGGCCAGGAACGTGCCGGTCCCGGCGAGCGCGTCTTCGACCGTGGTGGGCGCGGTCAGCTCAAACGGACGCATCGGCCCGCCTCGCCTGCTCGATCGCCGCGACGATGTTCGGGTACGCCGAGCAGCGGCAGAGGTTGCCGGACATGAACTCCCGCACGTCTTCGACGTCCTGCTCCACCGCGGCGACCGCCGACATCAGCTGGCCCGAGGTGCAGAACCCGCACTGCAGCGCGTCCTGATCGAGGAAGGCCTGCTGGACCGGGTGCAGCTCGTCGTCCGTGGACAGTGCCTCGACCGTGGTCACCGGCTGCCGGACCGCGGCGGCGAGGGTGAGGCAGGCGAGCACCGGACGGCCGCCGACGTGCACCGTGCAAGCGCCGCACTGGCCGCGGTCGCAGCCCTTCTTCGGGCCGGTGACGGACAGCCGCTCCCGCAGCGCGTCCAGCAGAGTCACGCCCGGATCGACGTTGAGGCGCTCGGTCGCGCCATTGACTTCGAGTACGATGTCCACTACATCTCTTTCCCGCAGAATGTCCGGGCAGATCGCCCTTCACAGATCGGATATTTATCCGCTCGACCCCTTGACGCGAGCGTATCGGATTAAAATCCGCTCCGCAATGAACCTTCTCACCCTCGAGTTGCTCCAGGTCAAGTGCTTGCGTGCACTAACATCTCACCGAGACGGAGATCAACGGGAGGGACGATGACAACGGGATCGGTCAGCCCCCGGCGCGCGGACACGCGGCGCAACCACGAGCGCATCCTGACCGTGGCGGCGGACTCGCTGGCCCGGTCGGAAGAGGTCTCGTTCAACGCCATCGCGAAGCGAGCCGAGGTGGGTGTCGGCACCGTGTACCGGCACTTCCCCACCCCGGAGGCGCTGATCCTGGCGGTCTACCGGCGCGAGGTGCAGCAGATCGTCGACATCGTGCCCCGGCTGCTCGAAAAGCACCCGCCGGAGCAGGCGTTCCGGATCTGGGCCACCGATCACGTGGCGCACTACATGATGACCAAGCGCGGCCTGGCCAACGCCCTGCGCACCGCGACCGCGGCCCGCGGCGAACTGCCCGTGGACCCCTACCTCGCCATGGTCGACGCGGTCGCCACCCTGCTGGCGGCGAACGTCGAGGCCGGCACCGTCCGCCCGGGCCTGGCCCCGGAGACGGTCCTGCGCGGGCTGGTCGGGATGCTGTTCCTCAACCCGGACAGCGAGTGGCGCGGCCTCGCGGCCGACCTGGCCGACCTGCTGTGGCGGGGCATGTGCGCGCGCCCGTGCGGCGAAGACAGCTGATACGCCTTACCGCGCAGGCAGAATTCGCCCGCGGACCTCGCCGAAGCCGATCCGGCCGCCGTTCACGCCGGGGGCCGTGGCGGTGATGACAACCTCGTCGCCGTCGAGCAGGAAGCTGCGCTCCTCGCCCTTGACCGTGACCGGTTCCTTGCCGCCCCAGGTCAGCTCCAGGAAGGCGCCGCGCTGGTTTTTGGCCGGCCCGGAAATCGTGCCGGAGCCGTAGAGGTCGCCGGTGCGCGACGAAGCGCCGTTCACCGTCATGTGCGCCAGCATCTGCGCGGGCGACCAGTACATCTCGCGATACGGCGGGCGGCTGACCTCCTCGCCGTTCCACTCGACGGCGAGGTCGATGTCGAGCCCCCACGGACGGCTCTCCCGCAGGTAGGGCAACGGCTCCGGGTCGGTCTGGCCCGGCAGCGGTACCCGCGCGGCCTCCAGCGCCAGGATCGGCACGACCCACGGCGAGATCGACGTGGCGAAGCTCTTGCCGAGGTTCGGGCCGAGCGGCACGTACTCCCACGCCTGGATGTCGCGGGCGGACCAGTCGTTGAGCAGGACCGCGCCGAAGACGTGCCGGGCGAACTCGTCCACCGGGACCGGGGTGTTCAACGGGGTGCCGGTGCCGACGACAAATCCCAGCTCCGCCTCGATGTCCAGCCGGGTGCTGGGCCCGAACGACGGCAGCGCGTCACCGGGTGCCTTGCGCTGCCCGCTCGGCCGCACGATGTCCGTGCCGGACACCAGCACGGTGCCGGCCCGGCCGTGGTAGCCGACGGGCAGGTGCTTCCAGTTCGGCAGCAGCGGCTCGGCGTCCGGCCGGAACAGCCGGCCGACGTTCGACGCGTGGTGCTCGGAGGCGTAGAAGTCCACGTAGTCGGCGACTTCGAACGGCAGGTGCAGCCGCACGCCGCCGACCGGGTGGACCGCGCCGTCCGGGACGTCCCCGGCGACCAGCGCGGTGACCTGCTCGCGGACCGCCACCCAGCGTTCGTATCCCTGCGCCATGAACGGGTTCAGCGTCGGCGCGGCGAACACCTCGTCACCGAGCGCCGCGGCCAGGTCGACCACCGACTCACCCACGCGGACCCCGACGCGCGGGGCGTCCCCGCCGACGGAAAAGACACCGTAGGGCAGGTTTTCCGGCCCGAACGGCGAGCCGGCGGGGATGTCGAGCGCGGTCATGCGGCTCCTCCGGGTTCGGTGAGCAGGCCGAGGCCGGCCAGCTCGGTCAGCGGGTCGGTGACACTACAGGTGCCGAACGAGGTGAACCGGGCCCGCGCCGCGGCGGTGCGCTCCGGCCCCAGCTCCCGGACCCGCGCGGCGACGACGCCGCCGTCCCGCTCGGCGAGCAGGTCCCGGATGATGGCTTCGGCCGCACCGGCGCGATCGGCGGCGGCTTGGGTGGCAACGATCGCGCGGACACCGGCGGCACCAGCTTGGGTGGCGCCGGCTTGGGTGGCAACGATCGCGCGGACACCGGCGGCACCGGCGGCTCGGTCGGCGGTGGCCTCGTCGGTGCCGACTTGGGCCGCAGCGATTTCGCGGGCACCGGCGGCTCGGTCGGCGGTGGCCTCCTCGGTGCCGCGGCCAGCGGCGTCGGCCGCGAGCAGGAGGTTGAGGAACCCGTGCTGCTCGAAGCCGGTCTCCGGGTCGGTGTTGCGCAGCGCGTGGTGCAGCCCGGCGGTCGCCTTGAACGGCACCCCGGCCCCGACCGCCGCGAGCACGGTGGCGGCCAGCTCGGCCTCGTCGGGGTAGAACTCCGCCCGCACCCCGCCGGTCCGGAACTTCGCCCGGTACCGGGTGCCCGCAAGCGCGGCGAGCAACGGATCCCGCCGCGCGTCACGAGGAATCTCGACGAAGACCTCGAGCCGCGCTGCTTCGGGCATCACCTCTTTCGAGATCACAGTGTCAAGCGCCGCAAGCAGTTCACCGGGCTCCATCCCGTCCGGGACGGCGATTTCCAGCGCCTCCAAGGAAACCGGCAGCGCCGCGCACGCCTCCAGCGCCTCGGCGACCCGCGCGGGCCCGCCGGGGAAAGTCAGCGCCAACCGCAACGGGACCCGGCCCGCAGAGCCCCCGGCAGCCGAGTCACCAGCGCCGGAGCCCTCGGCCGGGTCGTCCGCGGCCGCACCACCCGAGCACAGTACCTCCGCGAGCTCGCCCAGCGCGGAACCCGCGATCACCAACGGCCCCACCAGCCCGCCGTACCAGGCGGCCTCGTGTTCGCGATGCGCCGCCACCGCGTCCGGCAGCGGCGCCAGCCCGGGCGGGAACACCGCGGCGTCGTCGAGCATTCCGCGGGCGAACAGCGGGAGCGACGCGAGCGGCCCGGTCACGCGGGGCCCCGGCCGGCCCAGGTCCAGGGGTACCCGGGGTCCTCGCTCGCCAGGCCGCCCTCGCCGAGGTCCAGCGGGCGGAAGGTGTCGACCATGACGGCCAGCTCGTCGAAGAACTCTGCGCCGAGGGACCGTTCCACCGCACCCGGCTGCGGCCCGTGGCTGTGCCCGCCCGGGTGCAGGCTGATCGAACCCTGGCCGATGCCGGATCCCTTGCGTGCCTCGTAGTTCCCGCCGCAGTAGAACATCACCTCGTCGGAGTCCACATTGGAATGGTAGTACGGCACGGGCACGGCCAGCGGGTGGTAGTCCACCTTGCGCGGCACGAAGTTGCAGATCACGAAGTTGGCACCCTCGAACACCTGGTGCGCGGGCGGCGGCTGGTGCACGCGGCCGGTGATCGGCTCGAAGTCGGCGACGTTGAAGGTGTACGGGTAGAGGCAGCCGTCCCAGCCGACCACGTCGAACGGGTGCGTCGGGTAGACGTAGCGGGTGCCGGTGATGCCGCGGGTGCTGCGGTGCTTCACCAGCACCTCGACGTCGCCGGAGTCGTCGATTACCAGCGGCTCGGACGGTCCGTGCAGGTCCCGCTCGCAGTACGGCGAGTGCTCCAGCAGCTGGCCGTAGCGCGAAAGGTAACGCTTGGGCGGCGCGATGTGCGAGTTCGCCTCGATCGCGTAGGCGCGCAACGGTTCCGTCCCGGTCGGCACCCAGCGGTGGGTGGTCGCGCGGGGCAGGATCACGTAGTCGCCCGGCCGCGCGGTGAGCACGCCGAAGACCGTCTCGACCCGCGCCTCGCCGGACTCGACGTACACACACTCGTCGCCGATCGCGTTGCGGTAGAGCGGCGAGGACTCACCGGCGACGACGTAGGAAATCCGCACGTCCCCGTTGCCCAGCACCAGGCGGCGGCCGGTCACCGCGTCGGCGCTTTTCCAGTCCTCGCCGGGGAAAAGCGTGTGCAGCTTCAGGTGGCGCGGAACCAGCGGGCGGTTCTCGGTGAGCGTCTGGTCCGGCAGCTCCCACGGCGTCGCGTCGACGATCGCCGACGGCACCCCGCGGTGGTAGAGCAGCGAGGAGTCCGAGGAGAAGCCCTCTTCCCCCATCAGCTCCTCGCGGTAGAGCCCGCCCTCGGGCGTGCGGTGCTGGGTGTGGCGCTTCGGCGGGATGCTGCCCGCACTGCGGTAGTAGGCCATGGCCGCCTCCCTGAGAAAACTAATCAAAGTATTGACTACCCAACCCCAGGCTAGCCCCGTCCGCCCACGACCGGAAGGGCCAAGCCGACCGAGAGCAGCGGATGACGCTTTCGCCGCACTCAGCGCAGCGAAAGCGTCATCCGCTGCATGGGGCATCCTCCCTAGCTGCGGCTGCGGGCGTCGAACTCGGCGCGGCTGGTGATCAGCTTGTCCAGCAGCAGCACCAGAACGCGCTGCTCGGCTTCGGTCAGCGCGCTCGTCCAGCCGAACTCGCGCTCGTTGTGCTCACGGAACACCTCGACCATCTCGGCGTGCCCGGCCTCGGTCAGCGAAAGCCGCACGGAGCGCCCGTCGTGCTCGGCCGGGGTCCGGTCCAGCAGGCCGTCCGTGACCAGCGTTTTCACCAGGCTCGACACGGCGGCGCGGCTCATGCCGGTCAGCCGCGCCGCTTCCTTGGGCTCGAGCGGCCCGGCCAGCCACACCACGAACAGCAGCCGGAAGCCCGACCAGGACCGCCCGCGGGGCCGGTGCACCGCCGCCTCGAGGTCGTAGGTGACCAGGTCCGAGGCGCGATTCAAGGTCAGCAGCACCTCGGTGGCCAGCTGGTGGCGAAAGCCGTACTCCTCGTGCAGCCGCCGGTTGGCAAGCGCGACGAACGACCAGAAGTCCAGCTCGGCGGGTGACTCGGGCATGCCGAACCCTAACCCGGACCGGCCCGGCGAGAAAGTCAAAGGCTGAATTACTTTCGCGGGCCCCGGGTCCCGGCCTCCCGCGGCACCTTGAGGAAGGCGAGCATGATCGCCGACAGCACCAGGCAGCCGATCGGGAAGTACAGCCCGACCGTGACGTCGGTGTCGGTCGCGGCCAGCCCGATCGCGTAAGGCCCGAAGAACCCGCCCAGCGCGGCGATCGAGTTGATCGCCGCCAGCCCGACCGCGGTGTGCTCCTTGGACAGCACCTTCGACGCCATCGCCCAGTACGGCGCGAGGTAGCCGAGCACGCCGATCGCCGCGAGCGAAAGACTGACCAGTGACAGCACCGGCACGGACTTGAACTGGATGGCGCCGAAGAAGCCCACCGCGGCGACGAGCACCAGCACGATCACGTGCCCCTTGCGTTCGCCCGTCCGGTCGGAGTTGCGGGCCAGCACCAGCATGCCCACCGCCCCCACCACGTACGGGATCGCGCCCAGCAGGCCGATGTTGGTCGACGCGTAACCCGGGTCCAGCTGTTTGACGATCAGCGGCAGGAAAAACGTCAGCCCGTACAGGCCACAGGCGATGAACAAGTTCGAGAACGCCAGGTGCAGCACCTTGCCGTCGCGGATCGCGCGCAGCTGGCCGAGGAAGGTCTCCTTCTCCTCCGGCACGTACTCCTTGTCGATCTCGGCTTGCAGCCAGGCGCTCTCCTCCCGGGTCAGGAACCGCGCGCCGGCGGGCCGGTCCGGAAGGTAGAAGAACGTGACGACGCCGATCAGCACCGCGGGCACGCCCTGCAGCACGAACACCCACTGCCAGCTGCTCAGGTTCAGCCAGTGCACGTGGTCGAGGATCCAGCCGCCGGTGAGGCTGCCGAGGATCAGCGCGATCGGCTGGGCCAGCGCGAGCGCGGCGATGGCGCGGCCGCGCTCCTTGCCGCGGAACCACAGGGTCAGGTACAGCAGCAGCCCGGGGAACAGCCCGGCCTCGGCGATGCCGAGCAGGATCCGCGCGATGATCAGGTGCGTCACGCTCGCGACGAACCCGGTCAGCACGGTGACGATGCCCCAGCTGACCGCGATGCGGCTCAGCCACAGCCGCGCACCGACCTTCTTCATCACCATGTTGCTGGGAATCTCGAACACGACGTAGGCCAGGAAGAAGATCGCCGACGCGGCGCCGAACGTCGCGGCGGTGATGGTCAGCTCCTTCGCCATGCCGAGCTGGGCGTAGCCGATGTTGGCCCGGTCCAGGTAGTTGAAGACGTAGAGCAGGCCGATGATCGGCATGATCCGCACCGCGACCTTGCGGACGGTGCGCCTGCCGAGTTCGCTGTCGGCCGGGGCGGGGCCGGTGTGCACGGACATCTGGTTTCTCCTCGACGGTGAGTGAAAACTCTTGGTGGCGCTCAGGTTCCCGAAGCAGTTTCCGAAGCGCCGCGGCCGGCGATCCGGCCCATGGTGACGGCGTTGGCGACGGCGTTGCCGCCCCCGACGTACCGCGGGCCGAGCACCCCGGCGCCCGCCTCCCCCGCGGCGAAGAGCCCGGGAACCCGGTTCCCCCGCTCGTCGAGGACCGCGGCGCCGGCGTTGATCTCCAGGCCCGCGTGGGTGCAGACCAGTTCCGCGGGCCGGGTGCGCGCCGCGTGGAACGGCGGCTGCCCGATCGGCTCCGGCGGCCAGGTCACGCCCTTGGCCGCCAACGTGCGGTGCCGCAGGAACTCCGGGTCCTCGCCGCCGGCCGGGAGCTGGGTGTTCCAGCGGTCGACGGTCGCGCGCAAGGCGTCCGCGGGCACGCCCATCTTCCCGGCCAGCTCCTCGACGGTGTCCGCGCGCACGGTGCGTCCGGCGTCGGCTTCGGCGAGCACGTGCGCGGCGTCCCAGTGCGCGTACCCCGGGGGCAGCCCGGCCCGCGCGCGCTCGTCGAAGACCGTCCACACTGGACCGTCCTGAGCGGTGATGATGCCGCTGGACACGGCGTACGAGGCATCCTCGTCCATGAAGCGGCGGCCGCGGGAATTGACCAGAACCCGGGACAGCGGCGGGAAACCGGACTGCCAGTGGTGCAGCCGCTGGAAGTAGACCGTGGGCAGCAGCAGGCCCCAGCCCTCGCCCGTGACGGAAGCGCCGACCTGCGCACCGAACCCGAAATGGTCACCCCGCGAACCCGGGGCGGCGACGGCGAACAGGTCTTCCCCCGCCGCTTCGGCGTCCGGATAGTACCGGGCCCGCAGCGCGGCGTCCTGGGCGAACCCGCCGGTGGTCACGACCACCGCCCCGGCCCGCACGTCGATCCCGTCCGCGACCACCCCGGTGACCCGGCCGCCGTCGACCAGCAGCCGTTCGACGCGGGTGTTCAGCACCGCCTCGACGCCGAGCCGCCGCCGCGCCCGGTCGAGCACCTGGACCAGCCCGTAACCCTGGTCCTTCGGCACGTGCCCGCGCCAGACGTCCTCCACGCCCGCCCGGGTCAGCCCTGGGGTGTGCGCGTCGTGGGACACCTTCGCGGGAATCTCGACGCCGAGCCCGAGCAGCCATTCGACCGAGGGCCCGGCGTGTTCGCAGAACGCCCGCACCAGACCGGGTTTCAACAGCCACTGGTTGAGGTCCTGGTAGTGCTGGAAGAACTTCTCGGCGCTGTCCTCGACGCCGAGCCCGGCCTGCACGCTGGTGCCGGCCGCGGTCAGCATGCCCGCGGACAGCTGCGTCGAACCGCCCAGCTCCCGCTCCGCTTCGAACAGCAGCACCGACGCGCCGTGTTCGGCGGCGGAGACGGCGGCGGCGAGCCCCGCCCCGCCACCCCCGACCACCACGACGTCGACCTGGTTCTCGCTCATCCGAGGTCACCTCCGGCTCCCGCGAGGATGCGGTGGTAGAGACCGTTGGAGACCAGGCCGCCGTCGACCGTGACCTCGCTCCCGGTCAGGTAGGTGGAGCGGTCCGAGAGCAGGAAAAGCACCGCGTCGGTGATCTCGTCCGGCGTGCCCATCCGGCCCGCGGGGATACTGTCCACAGCGGACTCGACGAACGCGTCCGCGCCGCCCAGCAGCGCCGTGCCGACCAGTCCGGGGTGCACCGAGTTGACCCGGATGCCCCAGCGGGCCAGGTTTCCCGCCGCGGACTTCGACAATCCGGTCAGGCCCCATTTGCTCGAGGAGTACGCGGGCGAGAAGTAGCCGATCTGCCCGGAGATCGACGAGATGTTGACGATCGACCCGCCGCCGGAGTCCCGGATCAGCGGTGCCGCCGCCCGCATCCCGTGGAACGGGCCGGACAGGTTGACCGCCAGCACCCGGTCCCAGACCTCGGCGGTGGTGTCCACGAACTCCAGCCGCCGGGAGATGCCGGCGTTGTTGACCAGCCCGCCGAGCGAGCCGTGGCCCACGCGGATCTCCTCGACCACCGCCGCCCACTGCCCGGGGTCGGTGACGTCGAGCGAGTGCGCCGACGCCGAGCCGCCCGAGGCGGTGATCTCCGCGGCCACCCCGGACGCGTCGGCCACGTCCGCGGCGCACACGTGCATCCCGCGGGCGCCGAGCGCGCGGGCGTGGTTGGCGCCCATCCCGTTCGCCGCGCCGGTGACCAGCACGACGTCCGGGTAGCGCACCGCTTCGCGGGCCTCAGACATGCCGCGAGCCGCCGTCGACCGCGATGCTGTGCCCGGTGACGTATCGCGCGCTGTCCGAAAGCAGGAACAGCAGCACTCCGAAAACCTCCTCGGGAGAGCCGATCCGGTGCAGCGGCACGGCTTCGAGCGCCTTCGCCAGCGCCCGGGCGTCGTCCTGGATCCACCGCGTCATCTCGGTGTCGATGTAGCCGGGAGCGATCGCGTTGACCCGGATCCCCTTGTCCCCCAGCTCGACCGCGAGCGATTCGGTCAGGTGCGCGACCGCGGCCTTGGAGCTGCAATAAGCGCCGCGGCCCCGGCGCACGCGGACGGCGGACACCGAGGACATGTTCACAATCGCGCCGCCGGGCGGCAGGTGCGCGGCCGCCGCCTGGGCGCCGAACAGCACACCCTCGACGTTCACCGACAGGGTCGCGCGGATCTGCTCGGCGGAGATGTCCGCGACCTCCCCGAACGGGAAGATCCCGGCGTTGTTGACCCAGAAGTCGATGCGGCCGAACTCGTCGACGGCCCGCTGCGCCAGCGCGAGCTGGTCCCCGGGCTTCGTGACGTCCACAGTGGACGCCACGATCCGGCCGGGCTTATCTTCCATCGACTCGGTGGCCGCGTTCAGTTCTTCGGCAGTGGCGGCCATGGCTTCGCCGTTGATGTCGCCCGCGACGACGTCGACACCCCGCGTCGCGAGTCCGGCCGCGAACCGGGCGCCCATCCCGCGGGCCGCGCCGGTGATCACCGCGACCTTGCCCGGCAGCTCCGGGTAGCGGGCGGTCACCGGCTGGTGCAGCACCCGCCCGGGGCCGGTGGGCTCGTAGCTCGTCATGCCTGTGTTCTCCTTCTTTTCTTTGGTACAACGGCCGTTCAGGCGTCGCGGTGAACGGTGCGACGCCGGATCCGCCAGCCGTCGGGGGTGCAGCGCAACTCGTCGGCGACCACGGTCAGCCGATGCGGCCGCGGCGGGGAACCGTCCGCCGGCGTGCCGATGATCTGCAGGTAGGCCCGGGCGGACAGCTCGTCCGGCGCGGGGCCCGGGCGGACGTCGACCGTGCTGATCAGGTGCCGCAGCGTCTCGCCCGAAGCCAGGCAGCCGGCGTGGAAGCGCTCGGCGAACGCGACCAGCTCGGCCGTGCCCACCGACGGCGCCGGGTAGCTCGGCGAGGCGAACTCGCCGTCCGGGGTGAACGTCGCAGCCCACTCGTGCGCACGGCCCGAGTCGATCGCGTGGCTCTGGCGGCCGTAGAGCTGGTGCACCGCAAGCACGTCCTCGACGGGGACTCCACCTGTCATCGGAACCTCCGTTGTCCCGTCGCCTACCAACGTGCTATATTCGCACACAGTGTGCGAATATGAGGAGACAGTAGGTCGCACCATCGGCGGTAGTCAAGGGAGTCGTGTGTCCATTCCGGATTCGAGCGGGGTGCCCGGCACCCCGGCCTCGGGCACGTCGAAGACGCTGCACCACGGGCTGCAGGTGCTGGAGCTGCTGGTCACGCACCCGCAGGGGCTGTCACTGACCGAGATCGCCGAGGGCATCGGGGTGCACCGCACGGTCGCGCACCGGCTGGTCCGCACGCTCGAGGCGCACCACCTCTGCCGCCGGGACCGGTTCAAGCGGATCTCGCTGGGCACCGGACTGGTCCGGCTGGCCGAGCCCGTCGAGCAGGACTTGCGGACGCTCGCCCGGCCCGTGCTGGAGGAGCTGACGGACGCGGCCGAGGCATCGGCGCACTTGGTCGTGCGGGAGAACGCGGAGCAGGTCCGGATGCTGATGATCGTCGAGCCGCGACAGGCGCGGATGCACGTCGCGTTCCGCTCCGGGCAGCTGGATCCGATCGGCCGAGGCTCCGCCGGGCTGGCCATGCTCGCCGCTCGCCCCGCCCTGGCCGGCGAGCGCGAAGAGGTGACCCGGGCCCGCGAACGGGGTTACGCCGTGTCGACCGGGGAAATAGCGCCGGGTATCACCGGGATCTCCGCGGTGGTCCCGTCCGGCCGCGACACCGCCGAAACCAGCATCGGGCTCTCGCTGTTCGAGGCGCCGGACCCGGACCGGCTGGGCCGCCTGGTCGTCGCCGCGGCCCACCGGCTGGGCGCGCTGCTGAAGTAACTATCGCCCTGCCAGCCGCCAGTGTCAGCGCCGCGAGACCGGCAGCCGGACGGCCGGCGGGAGCGCGGCCGCGACCGGCTCCGCCTGGAACGACTGGATCATCAGCGCGGCGAACCGGCGCGAAGCCGCCACCCTGGCCTGGGGCGATCCGGCGCGGATGCCCTCGTTCGCCATCAGCGCCAGGCTGATGTCCTCCAGCACGAAATCCGCGCGCAGGGCGCCCGTTTCCTTGGCACGCCGCACCAGTTCGAGCAGCAGGCGCAGCGTCCGGTTACGGTCCTCGGCGAATTCGGCCGGGTCCGGGAACCGCGCCGTGACCACGCGGGCGAGGCCCCGGTCGAGGGCGTGGACCTCCATCAGCCGCTCGATCACCAGGCCGAACCCGCGCCACGGGTCGGCCGCGGCGAGCCCCTCCTCGACGATCGCCGAGCACGGCGTCAGCTCGTCGGCGAAGGCTTGGGCCAGCAGTGCTTCCTTGGTCTCGAAGTGCCGGTAGACGGTCGCGACGCCGACCCCGGCGCGGCGGGCGATCTCGCGGATCGGCACCGCGAAGCCCTCCGCGGCGAAGGCGGTGCGGGCGGCCGCGAGGATGCGCCCGCGGTTGTCGCGGGCATCCGAGCGGAGCTGCGTTCCCACTTGAGCCGTCACCACTCTCACTTTAACCAACCGGGCGGGATGGCCCGGTTACGTTCGGATCATGAGAGTTGTCGAGTTCACGGACTACGGCCCGGCTGCCGACGTGCTGCGCGTCGCCGACGTCGCGGAACCACACGCCGGACCGGGTGAAATCCGGATCGCCGTGCGGGCCTCCGGGCTCTCGGCCGGCGAGGTCCGCATCCGCTCCGGGGAGATGCGGGCCGCGGTGACGCCGGAGTTCCCTTACCGGACCGGATTCGACGCCGCGGGAGTCGTGGACGAGGTCGGCGAAGGCACCACTGGCGTGGCCATCGGCGACGAGGTGTTCGGCTGGACCACGATGACTGCGCGCGGCGCCAACGCCGACTTCGCCGCCCTGTCCGCCTGGGCCCCCAAACCGGCCGCGTGGAGCTGGGCGGAAGCGGGCGGCGCCGCGGGAGCCGTCGAGTCGGCTACCCGGGTTCTGGACCGGCTCGCGGTCGGCGCCGGCGACACCGTGCTGGTGCAGGGCGCGGCCGGCGGGGTCGGCACGGTCGCCGTCCAGCTCGCGGTCGCCCGCGGGGCCACGGTCATCGGCACCGCGAGCGAGCGCAACCACGAGTTCCTGCGCTCCCTCAGCGCAGTGCCGACAACCTACGGAACCGGCCTGGCCGAACGGATCCACGCGCTGGCACCGTCCGGAGTGGACGCGGTGTTCGACTGCGCCGGCGGGGCGCTGCCGGACCTCGTCGCCATCGCGGGCGACGCGGCTCGAGTGGTGACGATCGCCGACGCCACCGCGGCGGCCCACGGCGTGCACCTGTCGGACGGCGCGCCGTCCGACGAAGCCGGCAAGACCATCGGCAACGCCGATCCCCTTGCGGTGCACGCCTTGGCGATGGCGGTGAAGCTCGCCGACGAGGGACGGCTGCGGATACCCGTCGCCGCGGCGTTCCCGCTCACCGAAGCCGCCGCCGCGCACGAACTGAGCGAAAGCCGCCACGCGCGCGGGAAGATCGTGCTGGTGAACTGAACCCGCCCGAGGCCCGGCCCTGCCCCGGTAGCCTCGGCTCATGCCCGAGTTGATCGCGCCCACCACCCGGCTGCACGCGGCCTGGCTCGAGGCACACCACGAGTGGGGACCGGGCGCGCACGAGGACGGGTTCGGGCTGGACGCCGACGACGAAGTCGAGTCGCCGTCCGGGTTCGCGGCCTGGGTGGCGCAGCTCGCCGACGAGCCGGACCCGTCCCGCGCGCGCTGCACGTTCCGGTGGATCGTCGAGGACGGCCGGGTACTCGGCGGGATCGCGCTGCGGCACCGCGACGACGACTTCACCCGGCGAGCCGGCCACATCGGCTACGGCATCCGCCCGTCCGCGCGCCGCCGCGGCCTGGCGTCCTGGGCGCTGGGCCGCATGCTCGACCTGGCGCGCGCCGCGGGCCTCGGCCGGGTCCTGCTCGTCTGCGAGGCGGGAAACCTGGCCTCCGCCAAGACGATCGAGCTCAACGGCGGGGTGCTCGAAACCGCCCGTCCCGCGCGCCGCTACTGGATCGACCTCGCGCCGGTCAACCGGACATGACCCGTCCGTTTCACTGGGGTTGGCCGTTTTTTCATTCCCGCTGAGCGGGCCGGGCCTGGACAGAACCGCCGCCGGACCGGGAGAAAGGACGCAGGCAAAACGGCGTCGAGGCAAGGAAACAGACATGACGAAGGTATCGGCCAAGCGCATGCGCTCCCGGATCGGGACCGTGCTCGGCCTCACCGCGGTGGCGGTGCTGGTCCCCGTGTCAGCGGCTTACG
Source organism: Amycolatopsis sp. (assembly GCA_036502365.1). Classification (GTDB taxonomy): domain Bacteria; phylum Actinomycetota; class Actinomycetes; order Mycobacteriales; family Pseudonocardiaceae; genus Amycolatopsis. The sequence goes on along the minus strand of DASXYS010000061.1, from coordinate 2,653 downwards.
CCGACCCACCGCACAACCTGCCGCAGAACGCGAACGGGTACGAAGCCTCGTTCTCCCCGGCCTACGACTACGACGGCGACGGCTGTTACGCCACCCCCGCCATCGGGCCGGACGGCACCCTCGCACCGGGGCTGAACACCACCGGCGCGGTGAACGGCAGCTGCCACGACCAGTCCGACCTGGACAACTCCCAGACCTACGCCCGGTCGAAGTGCAACCAGGGCTGGTGCGCCGTCATCTACGCCAGCTACTTCGAGAAGGACCAGGCCGTCGACGGCAGCGGCCTCGGCGGCCACCGGCACGACTGGGAGCACGTGATCTCCTGGATCAACCAGTCGACCAACCAGGTCGAGTACGTGAGCACCACCCAGCACAGCAGCCAGGTCACCTACCCGCGCTCGCAGGTGCTCTTCGACGGCTCGCACCCCAAGACCGTCTACCACAAGGACGGCCTCGGCACGCACTTCTTCCGCCTGGCCAACGGGAACGACGAGCCGCCGGAGAACCACTACCACACCTGGCGCCAGCCCCCGATCGTCGGCTGGGACGGCTGGCCCGGCACCGCGCTGCGGGACAAGCTGATGAGCGCGGACTTCGGCGCCGCCACGATCAAGATCAGCGACGGCCGGTTCGAGGACCTGCTCACCGCGGCCAAGCCCGGCGGCATCCCGTTCGACCCCCGCGCCTGACCGACCGGCCACCGTCGGAAAATGGCTAAACTCGACGGTGTGGAACAGGATCAGGGCGCGACAGGCCCGGGTGGCCCGCCCGGCTCGGAGCCAGGGACGATGACCGACGAAGAACTCATCGTCGAACTCGCCCTGACCCGGCTGGACCACCCGGGCCTCGACCTGGAAGAACTGGCCGCCGTGCTGGTCCGGCGGCTGGGACCGGACCACATGCTGGACTTCGCCGCCCGGAACCTGGCCACCCGCGGCGAACTGCGCGCCGCGGTGTTCCCGGCCGCCGTCGAGCACGTGCTCCGGGTGATGCTGACCCTGCGCGGGCCCTCCGACTGAGCTGCCCGCGCCACTGGTCCGAGCCGCCTCTCCGAGCTGCCTGACTGGGCTGCCTGTCTGGGCCGCCCGCGCACCGGACGCCCCGGCCGAAACCTCGCGAATCCGCGCCCGCGTGTCACCCGAACGACTCGCACATCGACCGCTGAACTTGATTGACTCCAGAAAATGGGGCAGACTTCGGCTGTGCCCACGGCTACGGACTTCGAGCGGATGCTGCGCGGGGTTTCCCTGCGCGTGACCCGCCCACGGCTGGCAGTGCTGTCCGCGGTCCACGACCACCCGCACGCCGACACCGATTCGATCATCGGTGTCGTGCGGGAGGACCTCGGCGGCGTGTCCCACCAGGCCGTCTACGACGTGCTGCGGGCACTGACCACCGCGGGCCTGCTGCGGCGGATCGAACCGCCGGGCTCCGTCGCGCGCTACGAGGCGCGCGTCGGGGACAACCATCACCACGTCGTGTGCCGCTCGTGCGGGGTGGTGGCCGACGTCGACTGCGCCGTGGGCCCCGCGCCCTGCTTGACTGCCTCCGATGATCACGGGTTCACGATCGACGAAGCCGAGGTCATCTTCTGGGGCCTGTGTCCCGACTGCACCGCGCTCAAATCCTGAGCACCACCACCGAAACCGGAAGGATTTCTGTGTCTGACAGCCCTGACGCCGTCGTCGGCGAGAAGAACGAGGAGAGCGCGGGCGGTTGCCCGGTCGCGGCCGGGCGTCTCGCCCACCCCACCGAGGGCGGCAGCAACCGTGAGTGGTGGCCCCACCAGCTCAACCTGAAGATCCTCCGGAAGCACCCGGCCGTGGCCGACCCGATGGACAGCGACTTCGACTACGCGGCCGAGTTCCAGACCGTCGACCTCGACGCGCTGGCCGCGGACGTGGACGCGCTGCTGACCACCTCGCAGGACTGGTGGCCCGCGGACTTCGGTCACTACGGCCCGCTGATGATCCGGATGGCGTGGCACAGCGCGGGCACCTACCGCATCGAGGACGGCCGCGGCGGCGCGGGCGCCGGCATGCAGCGGTTCGCGCCGCTGAACAGCTGGCCGGACAACGTGAACCTGGACAAGGCGCGCCGGCTGCTGTGGCCGGTCAAGAAGAAGTACGGCCGCAAGATCTCGTGGGCCGACCTGATGATCTTCACCGGCAACCGCGCCCTGGAGACCATGGGTTTCAAGACCTTCGGCTTCGCCGGCGGCCGCGCCGACGTGTGGGAGCCCGACGAGGACGTGTACTGGGGCCCGGAGCGCATCTGGCTCGACGACGAGCGCTACACCGGTGACCGCGAGCTGGAGAAGCCGCTCGCCGCCGTCCAGATGGGCCTGATCTACGTCAACCCCGAGGGCCCCAACGGCAACCCGGATCCGCTCGGCTCGGCGCGCGACATTCGCGAGACGTTCCACCGCATGGCGATGAACGACGAGGAGACCGTGGCCCTGATCGCCGGCGGCCACACGTTCGGCAAGGCCCACGGGGCCGCCAACGCGGCCGAATACTGCGGCCCCGAACCCGAGGCGGCCAGTATCGAGGAACAGGGACTCGGCTGGACGAACCGGTTCGGAACGGGCAAAGGCGCCGACGCGATCACCAGCGGACTGGAAGGCGCCTGGACCTCCAACCCGGTGAAGTGG